>JBEKKG010000033.1:0-17870 GCA_050010835.1 Planctomycetota bacterium | reverse complement strand
GCCCAGCGTGGTCATCAACTTCATAGTGTGGAAGCTGAAGACGTTCATCCAGCCCTTCTTCCCGATCTTGGCGCCGTGGTAGCCTGCGCCGCACGCGCGAGCGCCGTCACCAATCACCTTGAGCGGGCCGTGCTCGGGGTGCGGGTGGCGCTGGGCCAGTTCCAGCAGTTCGTCCATAGGGACGGACAGGCCGTTCATGTGGACGGGGAAGATGGCGCGGGTACGGGGCGTAAGGCGGCGCTCCACATCGGCCGGAGCGACGTTGAACGTGCGCGGGTCAATCTCGCAGTACACCAGCCGCGCGCCCTGGCCCAGGACCGCCAGCGGCGCGGCCTTGAAATTCACCGCCGGGCAAATGACTTCGTCGCCGGGCCGCAGGTCCAGGGCGGCCATGGCCATATCCAGGCCGACACTGGCCGTGCTGACGGAGACCGCGAACTGCGTCCCGCAATACGCCGCGAAAGCCCGCTCGAAGTCCAGGATCTCGGCGATCATGAACCCGAACCCGACGCGCCAGTCCATGGAGTCGCGGATGGCCTTGACGGCGGCGTCTATCTCAGCCTGGGTGTACCAGCCTCCCAGCAGCGGCTCCGCACTGAACGGACTCTTGGGCTTGCCGCGTTCGAGAAGGCGGCGGCGTTCGGCGTGGTTCATCTTTCGGCTCCGGATCGTGTGCCGAAGCAGGCAATAAGGCCGGTGGGATTCGGGCGCAAGTGTAAATGGCGAGGCAAGGCAGCCGCAGGACTATTCACGCTTGAAGCCTGAAGCGGCCCTGCTAAACGGGGGGTGTTGCAATTTCGGGAGGGGAGCGCAGATGATTTCGCAGAAAGACCGCCAGATAATTCGCGATCTCGCCGCCAGATGGAGGGCACTGGCGGCACTCCCCGTAATGCAGGAGCGCAAGCGCCTCTGGAAAGCCGTTCACGACCTCAAAGCCGAACGGCCGGTGATCCTCTTCGAGACGGCTTGGATCGAGGGCTACGTCGCCGATTGCGAAATTCTTTGCGGCGACCCGTTCCTGCGCACTGTCGAGAAAAACATGCGGGTGACGCTCCGCCAGGCCGGCGAGTTGGGGGATGATCTGGTGGTGGAACCCTATTATCGGCTCGGCTGGCGGATGAAATTCTCCGATTACGGCGTGCCAGTCACGATCCACGCGGCGCCGGGGGCGGAGAAATCCATCGCCTACACCTTCAACTTCCCGATCGCCAGCCCCAAGGACATCGCGCGGCTGCGCCAACGCTCGTTCGCGGTGGACCGGGAGAAGTCGCTGCGCCTGAAGTCCACGTTGGAGGAAGTCATGGGCGACATTCTCCCCGTACGGCTCGGCAATTACGATCCGTTCGCATACGAGTTCGATGTCGGCGAGTTCGGGGACTTGGGATTCAACGGCAACTTCTTCTTCGGCCTGACGTGGCAGGTTTATCGCTTCATCGGCAACCAGGGCCTGCTTTACTGGGTCTACGACGCGCCGGAGGCCATTCATCGGCTCATGTCCTACATGCTGGAGGACCGCATCCGGCTCTTCGAGTACCTCGAAAAGGAGGGTCTGCTGGCGCTGAACAGCGATAACCAGATGGCTGGCCCGCGCAGCTACGGGTACGTGTCGGACCTGCCGGAGCCGGACTCGCCGCGGCCCGTCTCGCTCAAAGACCTCTGGGGCTGGGCTGAATCGCAGGAATCCGAGTGCATCTCGCCGGCCATGTATAAAGAATTCATCCTGCCATACCTGGCGCGGCTAAGCCAGAAATTCGGGCTGGTCTATTACGGCTGCTGCGAACGGGTTGACGACCGGCTGCAGATGATCGTGGAGGCCATCCCCAACCTGCGCTCGGTGTCGGTCTCCGGCTGGTCGCATCCAAGCCGGACGGCCGAGATTCTGGGCAAGCGTTACGTGTTCTCGCGCAAACCCACGCCTGCCCACATCAGCGGCTCCGACCCCAACTGGGAATTGCTGGAAAAGGACATGCGGGACACGTACGCCGCGGCCAGAGACTGCAACCTGGAGTTGCTGTACCGGGACGTTTACACCACCTGCGGCGACCGCTCCCGCCTGCGCCGCTGGGTCGAGATGACGCGAGCGATCTTCCAAATGTAGCGGGGACGCCTGCCCCACTATCTTACGGGAGATTGGGTTCCTTCTCCTGTTTTATCGCCAGCACGGCCTGGAGCATGTTGCTCATCAGCGTGCCCAGCTTGAACGGGCCATGGCGTTTTCCCCAGAAATCCACGTTGTCAGGATAGAGGACCTCGATCTTTCCCTGCTTGGCCGGCAGGTCTATGACCGCCCAGTTTGCAGCCCCGGCCACGGGATCGAGTACGTAGCCAAACGCCTTCTCGCCCAGCTTCTTGTCTATGGCGACGCGGATGACGCCTTTCAGCACCTTGTCGGAGTTGCCCGAGTTGTAGTAGAAGACGAGGCGGACGCCTTTCTTCTTCCAGTGGGCGACGGCGACCCGCACCTCGTTGTCGCCAAGGTCAATGTCGCTGCACGCCTTGGCAGGGCAATACGCCACGGCGCTGGGATCTTTAGCCTGCTCCTCCTTCAGCTCTCCGATAACGCCCTGGACCCACGCCTCGGCGACAGGATGGCCGTTCTCGACAGGCTTCAGGTCCAGTCCTTGCTGAAGTTGCAGCGCCAGAGCTGTGATCGTCGCGCGGCAGTCGGCGGTGGAGCGCGCCGGCAGGCCGGGACGGCCAAGGGCGTTCTTCGCCGCGAACTGCCAGGGCGCCGTGAAGCCCAGCACAACACGGTAGTCATTGGCCGGAATGAAGAGCTTCACGGTCTCGTTAGCGGCCTCGATCTCCTCGGTGGTCTCGCCGTCGTAGAAGTACTTCAAATCTTTAGCGCCGAACCGAGCGAGGTTCTGGAAGGCCACAGTTTCCTGCGTGTCGTCCGCGCCTTGGTTGGAGATCACGAAAAGCGCCCGCCCGTTTGCAGTGTAAGTGGAGACCAGTGTCGTTGGCCGCGCAGTGGCTCCAAGTGTGGGATTCCTGTAATACGGATGCCAGACGATCGCCGGATCGTCGAGCCAGAAGACGTCCAAGGCGTGCAGCCAGCGCACAGCCACGTCGGCGGTGTCCCAGCGGGAGAAGTCGGTGACATCCAGCAGGAACAGCCGGCTGCACAGGGCACGCCAATACTTGCAGGTGGCGCCCGCCTGCGGCTCCTGCATCAGCCAGTCCACATTGATCCCCCACTGCTTTGAGAACCAGACGCGCATGGCGCCCAGCGAAATCTTGTCGGACTCGGTGTCTTCACCGGTAAGCCCCTTGCGGCAGAAGCTGCGTCCCGGCTGGGCGAAGCCGCAGACGTTCGGGTGGGTGTAGGGCGAGTCCTTGACGCTGTTCTCAACCATCAGATGAGCGACCCGGCGCATGTACGCCCTGGCGTTCCACGTGGCGCAGGCCGGTTCTTTCGCACCGTCGTCGCGCACATAGCCGTAACCGCTGGCCGGCTGGTAATAGTAGCCATAAGGGGGATTGTCCTGGTACATCGCTCCGACACCGCATTTTTTGACGGCCTCGTTGAGCCACCAGACCCGAAAAGCGACATTCGTGGCGGAGCTATTGGAGGCGCTTTCGACCATCACGTATGGCGACCAGGGGGTGTCTCCGGCCTCCTTGAACAGCTTGGGCACCCAGTCGGGCACGGGGCTGAGCGTCTGTTTGTCCCAGCCCAGGGCGCTGCCCCACTCGCGCCAGAACTCCAAGTACTCGGGGGTTCCGCCGCACTCCGAGCAGCTTGAACCCGAGGCGGATATGATGTCATAGTCCTGCTTCGCCTTGTCCAGGATCTCCTTGTTCCTGGCGAGGTCCAGGAAGCGGCCGTAGGTCGGATAGTAGCTGCCGATACCCCAGCCGGTGTGGAAAAACTTCCCATTCTTCCGGTAAGTGCCCAGTTTAATGTCCTTGCGCGAAGCGCAACGCCAGAGCCGGAAATTGCCCAGCATCGGCTTGTACGGGCTGGCCTGGAGGGCGAACTCGAAGCTCCGCGGTTGCTCCAGTTTCAGCGGCCGGTTGACGGCCCAGATTCTCAGGACGACTGCCTGTCCTTCGCGCTCCAGGGCCGCCGCCGGGAGCTTGTCGTCGTTGCAGGTCCCCTGGTCCGAGGCGCAGGAGAAGCAGAGGCCGCGGTCGTCGTCGCCGAACCAGACATAAGGCGGCATGTTGCTTTTTCTCACCTGGACTTCGTAGGGGAACGTCTTGGAGTCCCACAGGCGGCCTGCCTTCTTGTCCAGGAAGCCGCAGCACTTCTCCCAACCCTTCCACTGCCACTGCACGGGGGCTTCGAGCAGCGTGGCGTGCTCACCTTTGAGCGGTATCTCCAGCCGCAGCTCTTTGAGGTCCACGGGATCCTTCTCGGGGGCGAAAGCCGCCTTGAACAAGTAGAATCCGTCGTAGTCAAATTCCCCACTCATCTCGATTTTGAGTCCGCCGCCGCTGAAGGTCTGGGCGTAGGTGGTCTTCCCTTGGCCAAGCGGTTTCAGCACGGGCGGCTGTCCGGCAAGCGCCACCGGCTGGCCCTCCCCGATCTTCGCCACAAGCCGCGCCGGCCCGGCCAGCAGTTCCTTGTCGGCCGCCACGAGGCTGGCCAGCAGTCCTTCCACGCCATGGCGATAGGTGCGGCCCCAGCAGGAGACCGAGGCTTTCTCAATGACGGGAGGCGTGAACGGCGGCACCACAATGTCGCTCAGGCCCGTCTGCGGGGCCTTCTCGAAGTCCATCACTTTGCGTGTGAACTTCTCCGTCTTGGAACTGATCTCCTTGCCGTCCTTGCCGAGGACCGCGGCAGTGATCTCGTACTTCGCCCCATCCGGCATTGCGCCGGCCTTCGTAGGGCGACCCTCCGGGTCGCCCGGCGATCCAGAGGATCGCCCTACCGTGATGCTGGTTTCGGCGAGGCCCTCCTTCGGCAGGGGCAGCGGCTGTTTCTGGATTTCCCTGCCGTCGCGCGAAACGCGGATTTCCGCCGCTGCGGCGTCCGGGTTCATCTCGAGCAGGGTCTTGCAGTCAATCCTGCAGTCGAAGACCCCGGCTGAAGGATACGGGCCGATCTGGAAGACGAACTCCTTGGCGAAATACTGTTTGACCCAGTCGCGTTCGCCTGGTTTTGGCCGCCAGAACGGCACGAACTGGTCGTAGATCACGCGGTCGAAAGTTTTGTCGAAGATCACGATCCGGCCGACCGTGTCGCGCTTCTCGGGCGAGGCGATCTCGTTCCGGATGCGCAGCGGGCCCTTGTCGTTTCCCTGATACGCTGTCAGTGGCTTGGCGATGAAATCCAGGGAGCCTTTGGCAATCTCCTTGTCGCCTTTGTAGATGTGCACGTCCAGCGCCATTGGAACCGGCTCGTTGCCGCCGTTGTCGAGCAAAGCGTCAACGCAGAAACAACCGCCATGGATTTCATCCTCGTGCAGCCAGTGGCAGGAGTAGTTGGCGCGGCGGTTGCGGTCGAAACGCAGGCGGGCGAAGCGTTTGGTGTCCTCCGAGAGACGGTCGGGATTGTTCGCCGGCGAGAGCAGCGCGGTGATCTTGGGAGCGGCATAGCGGAGGGCGCACTGCACGCCCCAGATGTCGCCGTCCGCCGGCGCACCACCGACGTCCTTGAACGGGATCTGAATGCCCCCGCGCCAGCTCCATGCGGGATCCCACATCTGCACGCCGTACTTCAGCGCGGGGCTCCAGCCGCGATGGAACTGTCCGATGGCTGGATCGTCCAGGTCGCTTTTGCAGACGCCGGCGGCGTTGCCGGCGATCCGGTAGACCGAACCCTTTGGGTTGCCTTTTGCATCCCTGGGCTCGATCAGCAGTTCGAAGGTGTCATCGGTGGAGATGTCTCCGGCGGGGTCCGTCACCTGCATCCGCGTCCGTCTGCCCATAGGATACGGATAATTGACGAGGATGGTCAGCTTCTCGTCGTCAAAAGCGAACCCCAAAATGCTGAAGTTCTTATAACCGGGGAAACCCACCTGTCCGGTGGCAGCGTCCACGAAGCCCGAGTAGCCGGCCTGGTAGCCCAAGTCAACCTGGATGTGCAGCGGATGCGGAATCGGGGCGACGGGCGCAGGCGTGCGCGCCACGGCCAGGAACGGCGAGGGATAGGCGGGCACGCCGTTTGCGAGTTTCGGCAGCTCGGAAATCTTGACCTCGGGCGGTGTCTCGCCTCCGGAAAGATGGCCTGTTGACAGTATGGCCGCGAGAAGGCAGCCTGCGGATGACAACTTTGTCTCAACGCCGAATAATCTCATTGCTCATCCACCCTGATCAGGCGCAGCTCGTGCCGCTTGACAGCGACCTTGCCGATCCGCCCTCCGTTGATGGGGAGTTCGGCGCCCATTTCAGCGTCAAGCGCCTTGACGCCGCCTGGGACCGTGATGCCGGTCTCGACGTCCTCCTTGCCGGGGTTCACGACCACCAGCGTCAGCCGCTTCGCCGCAGCGTTCTTGTATGCAGTAATCAGGATTGCGGGCTTGTCAGCCGCGGCGGTCTTCTGCGAGCGCCAGTACGGAATCCATTGGGCCGCCGGATCGAGAAGCCCGGCCTGCTTGAGCATTCCCATAGCCTCCTTGTCCCCGTCCAAGCCGCGGATGCCGTTGTCGTGCAGGAGCGCAAGAGCCAGCACGCTGCGGGCGCGGTGGTCCTTGAAATTGATCGGGATGTTCATGACGATGTGCACGGGGATTCCCGAGTATTTGCCGATCGTCATGCGGTAGCGGTCCACGCCATGGGCGTCGAACAGGTCGTCAAGCTCCGACTCAAGGTAGAGACTTTCCCACGCGCTGATCCGCGTGACCCAGGGCATCTGGAAGACGGCGCCCGGGGCGTAGGTGTTGTTGGTGTCCGGCAGGCCCAGCCCCTGGACGATGCGGGCCACGCGGTGGTAGAAGTTGCGGACAAGGAATAAGTTCATCTTGGGTTCCGCAACGCCCTCGTCGTTCAGATACATGGTCCCCTTGTCGAGCGACTTGCCGTCAACCAAGGAGTTCCAATCCCACCAGTGGCCACCGCAACCAGTGTTCTTCGCCTCGAGGTAGAAATAGTACGACTCGAAGTCGTAGAAGCTTTGCACACAGGCATCTTTGCCATAAACGGCCCGCTGCTCCGGCTCCGGCCAGATCGTGTTCTTATTGCCGTCCTTGTAGCTGAGCAAGCTCGGATCGGGGTTCACCTGGGGGTTGGTGGCGTCAACCCACTCGCCGGCAAACACCTTGAACTCCGGCTGGAGATAGCCGATAAGGTCGGCGGCGCGGTAGGTTCCGTACTCCTTGCCCTTCTCGAGGATCCAGCGGCCGTCCTTCTCTCGTTTCGTGTAGAAGACCCACGGGATAGCCCCGGTAGTCGTCTTGCCCTTGTAAGTGAACGGCTTGCCGGCGATCCAGTCCTGCCATTCCTGGTCGTTGAGCGGAAAGGTGAAGCAGCCGATCGTACCCCACCACGAGGCGCCGCCCAGGGCCATGCGCTCGCTTTCCCACTGCATGGTGCGCGCCTCCTGCGGCAGAGGTTTAGTGGGAACTGCGAGGGCCGCAAATCTGATGTGCCGGGGATGGTCAATGACCACCGGCCGGTTGAAGATTGCAACCCTCAGCACAGTGCAGTCCTTGCGCTTCTCGATGAAGAGATGCGGCTTCTGCCGGTCAATCCAGTATCCCTGGTAGCTGTCGGTGTACCAGTAGACGCCGCGGTCGCCGTTGCCTAGGAACATGACGAACGGGCAGGTGCTCCTTTCAGACAGGTTGTTCCAGAGTTCTCCTTCCTTTGGCTCGCCCGTCCAGGGATGTTCCTTCGAGTACAGGAGCGCACCGTCGCGCGGGTCGTACGCGAAAGCCACGTCCACCGGGTCGCTCACCGGAATCTCGAGCTCGAGTCGGTCGAGGGCGGCCTTGCCGTTGGGCGTGACGTCGAGGTTGACGAGATACTGGCCGGTATATTCGGCTTCGCCCGACAGTTTCAATGTGAGGCCCGCCAACCGGCTCTCGGCGGTGCCGCACGCTTTCGTCGGGAGATCTGAAGGCGACCAGGCGAAAGGCCTGCTTGCGGCGCCGAGTTCAATCCTCTTGCCGTCCTGAACTGCCACGAGCTTCATTGGTCCGGCGAGAATGTTCTGTCCGGCCTCCTCGGGAATCAGCGTGTTGCGAATGCCTGCCACCAAGCCGGCGTCGGTGAGGTTCACGCGGTTGCCAACGGTAGCGAACGAGCGCCCCTCGGTCTTGAGCGGCGTGTACGGCTTCACTACCGTCTCCTCCAGCCCGGCTTTGAAGCTCTCGAACGGGAATATCCTGCGCTCGAACGTGTCTTTCCTGGCCACCAGCGCCTTTCCGGAGGCGTCCTGGATCTCCATGGTGATGTCGTATGTTCCCTCGGCCAAAGGTGGGAATTCAAAGAGCAGACGGCCGGTGCCATCTTCGGCGAACACCGCGCTGTTCTTTCCAAGTACCTCGGCGCCCTTCCCGAACCATGCGCAAAGATATTTCGCCTGCTGTCCCAATCGGGGATTGATGCCGAGAATACCGACATCGGAAGATACTCTCAAGCGGTTCAAGCTAGGCATATAGGCGTAGTCGAGTTTGGGCTGGGCAGGCTTGCGTGCGTCGCTGAGATTTTTGATATAGTCCTGAAGATCGTTGTTTTCAAACTTTCTTAAGGGCATGGAATTGCGATAATAGACCGTCTTGGACTGGACGTCGGTGATGTCGAGGAACACCTCGTTGTCCTTGGGGCTGTTAACCCCGCCGGCGGGCTCGCACAGCTTGAGTCCCGTGGCGGCGATGCTCTCCTCCTTGCTTTCACCGGCCTTGACGGCCACTTTCTTCTTCTGGTCGAGCAGCGTTTGGCCGTCGGAGCCGGCAATTTTCACGGCTATTTCCAGCTCGGCGTCCTGGCCGGTCATGTTGCTCAGCCGGAATCCGAAATTCGGATTCCCGTTCATCCAGTCGCCGACCGTGAGGAACTGGGCCGCGACCGCCTTGGAATCCAGAATGACCTCGGGGAAGACGTGGAACTGGAGCCAGGAAGCGAGGACCCAGGTGAAGTAGTTGGCCCCCGGATCCTGTGCGGAAACAAGCTGTACAACCCAACTGTCGTTGTCCTTGACCCGCGTGACGCCGAGCCCCTTGAGCGGAATTGCTATCTCCTGGTCCCAGGAGCTGTCGGTGAAGACGGACTTGGCCACCGCCCCGGTCTCGTATTGCCAGCCCATCTGCCCGATGGACCAGCGTACCTTCTGGTCGGCGACAATGTCCCAGGGGTTCGTCATGAGTTTGTAGAAATAGCCGGAGACGGCGTTCTCGCGGCCGTTCGTGCAGACCTCGATCTCGGTGTGGTCATCCCACAAGATTGACATCCCCGATACTTGCTCCTCGGCGAGCGCCTTGGTCTTGCAGGCCGCCCTGAGGGAGCCCTTCGGATACACCGGATAATGGAAGGCAAGATAGAAGTTGTCGTTGTCGTAGGCCATGTACCAGACAGGCTGGAGGAACTGCGGCAGCGACATGCGGTTGCCGAAGTTGGCGAAGCCAGTCACCGCTGCGGCGCCCTTCCATTTCTCCTTGTCCAGCTTGCCGTCAATCACAGGCGCCTTGGCGAGTTTCGGCACACGCAGCATCGGCGGCACAGGTTTGGCCGCTTCGGCTGGTTTCGCCTCTTCCGCTTCGACAAGAACAGTGGCAAATAAGATCGCCACCCCGATCAACAAACGCCGGCATTTCACCAGTTCCATGTTTTGTTTCCTTAAAGCACCTATGGAACTTAAGGACCTAGCGAGAACTAGCCGGGATGGGAATCGAACCCACACTGGGGGGATTTTAAGTCCCCTGCCTCTGCCGTTGGGCTACCCGGCCAAAGTCGTTTAACGCCAATTGGTTACAGCGTTTACAGGGATGCTTGCAAAAACGCCGGTAAATCCATTGTAAGCGTTTTTGTTAGCAGAGGAAATCTCCTCCCGGAGTCCGCCAAACAGCGTCGGGATTCTTCCCGATTTCCCCGCCTCAAATTCCTGATTCCTCTTGACCACCTTCACTGCTCCAAAAACCGTCCCCCCGCGCATCATCTCCGGTTCATGTCTGCCGTCAAGTCCCTGGGTACGTTTTCTGCGGTGAATAGTCCAGGCTACTTCCCCTTGAAGTCGCCCAGCTCCTTCTCCGTGCGCCCGAGGAGAATCTGGTCCACGAACGCGCCGCCGCCGGACGTCCCGAAACTGACGGACTGGATGCGGCCGGGCTTCTTCAGCAAGGCCCACAGGTCCACGCGTTCCACGCGCCACTCCGCGGGCGGCTTGGCGCCCAGTTGTTTCTGCACCTCGCCTCCTTAACCGAGCTTCGTCGGCGTGCCGGTGTACAGGCTGACCAAGGGCATGTTCTGGCCGCCCAAGGCCACGGTGATCCCCGCCGTGCTATCGGCTGCGGCTTTCCAGGCGAGCTGCAGGTAGCGGTATTGACCCGGCTGGGGGTCTTCCACGATCTCAAAATCCCAGTTGGGGATGAAGTGGCCGATGGGCGGTTGCCACTCCGGTCCGGCCTTGGCATTGCTCGGGAGCGCGAGGCAGCGCCCGCCGGAATAGGCACCGTCAAACTTGAACTTGATCTTCTGCCCCCAGGACTGCATGACGTTCTTGAGTTCATCCTGCTCATCGAAGAGCACCGCCACGGGCCGCTTGGCCGCGGCGTCAGGGTGCGAGCAACCCAGCGCCGTACCGTGGAAGACGATCTCGCCCAGGCGCACGTTGCCCATCACGCCCCACGGCAGGAGGAAACGGAAGCGCGCGGCCTCAACCGGCCTGGCGAATTTGTGCGTATGCACAGGCGCATCGGAGAGGAGCGCCTGCACGGGCGTCCAGACCTCCTTGGCGGCATCCCAGTACTCAAACTGCACGTCCCGCAGCCAGGACTCCGGATGCGCAGGGCCACTAGGGACCCGCGCTGCAAGTGCCGTGAGACTATGATGTTGTGAGAGGCTGACCAGTACGGAAGGCGGTCAACTTCTGCAGCGTTTTGTCGCATGATTGCACACTTTCTGCACAGTGTTTGCAGGCCCTTTGCGTGAAGTCTGAGGAGCTTTATCAAGGGAGTGGCGTCAACTGGCGCAGTATGCGAGACTTGTCCCTCTAACCCTGCGTTCCTCCGCGCCCACTGCGGTGAGCAGACCAGCCTTGACGCTTTGCGCCGCGAGCTTTTTTTTTCTCTAGCCTTCATGCAAGTCCTTAAAAGTCTGGGCGAACTGTTCGGAATTGGTGCGAACTGACGCCAGACTGGCCGGAACACGAACCAAACTGGCTGGAACAGGAACCAGTCTGGCTCGAACATAAACCAGTCTGGCCGGAACTGGTGTCCTTCCGGCCAATGTTGTAATAGCGTGCAATGACAAGTGGCCAGACGCCTCACCACAGAGGCGCAGAAAAAGGTCTTCGTGCTTTTCATTTTTCAAAAGCATAAATACCTCGGCCTCTCCCTGTCCCCATGTCTCCGCACCCCAAGCCCTGCTACTGTGGTTCCCGTTCAATCCGTCGCGCCAGGACCAGCCCTTCTCAAAACAACTTCCCCTATAGTATAATACGATTATGGCGCATGGTTGTCAAGAGCACATTTCAAAAAAATATGAATTGTTCTGGCGTAACAACTGGTGGCACAAGGAGTTGCACTCTGTTAAGAGTTTCAATATTTCTTTGGGCAATGGGGCAATCATCCCCACAGTCCCTGGGCCGCCACACCCACACGTAGTAAGGCGACTGCCCTTAGAGCCAACGGACAAAACCCTTCCCCCTACCCCCTCCCGCAAGGGGAGGGGGACCACAACGGGAGGTTTTGTCCGTTGGCTCTTAGAAGAGCGTCGGGCCGTTGGCCTCAGCAGCCTTGGGCTTCTCAGGCGGCGTTGGCCGCAAGGGGATGATCTTCCCGGCAGGCTTTGGCTTTTCCTGTGGCGGCTCCGGAATGTACGGAATCACGCCTTTGCGGAACGCCTCCTCCTGGATCTCACGCGGGGCGGTTCGGGCGTCCATCATCAGGCCGTTAACGGTGATCATCCATACCATTGGATTATTGGCCAGGTTGCTCTTCAGGCTGTAGGGCGGATAAAAAGGCATCAGGTCGAGCGCCTTGCGGATGGCGGCGTGCTTGGCCGAAACGGTGCTCTGGCCGACGCCCCACAACTTGCAGAGCTGATCGGTGGCCATGTGCGGCTTCTGCGCTTTGTCGGCCAGGAAATTGACGTACCCGGCCGAGCGCACAACCCCGGCCGCCCAGCCTTTGGCGTTGCCGGAGGCAAGCGGCGAATCGCGCAGGCAGCAAAGGTCGGTGAGGATACGCCGGCACACCTCGACGTATTCCTCATTGAGATGCTGGCGGCAGAATGCGTCTGTGAGTGCCGCAATCTCCTCGAAGAGCGGCTGCATTTTCTTCGGCACTCTGGCGGTCGTCATGCTTTGGCTTCCTCCCGCACGTCAATCTTTCCAGTCACCGCCGCTGCGATCAGCGCGGTGCGGTACTCCTGAAGCTAATTGCGTGAATTGCGTGGACGTGCACGAAAGTCTCCACCTTCTCGCAGACGCGCATGCTCTCCATCTGCCCGCCGCCGTCGCCCGGTTCGCGCGTGATGGGATAAATGCGGACGACTTTGGCGGTAGCGCTGAGACGCACGAACCTGTCACGGTGCTGGTCCAGGCCGTAGAAATCGCCGCCGGCCTCCGCCTCGACATGCCCCGGCGCGTCCCAGCCCGCGGAGTCGCTGACCAGGAAGTCCGCAACTTCCCCAGTGCGGTCCAAGGCCGGGCTGTAGAGCGTCACCTTGTGCGCGAAGTGGCCATTGGCCGAGGCCACCACGCCGTCCGCGTTGGCCGTCACGTTGGCGCTGGCGTAGACGATGTTCCTGCCGTACTTCTCCTTCCCGTCCAGGCTGACGCGCAAGGCGAAGCCGGCATTATTCACCGCGGAGACGCAGAGAGCGCAGAGAGAATGAAAGGGTGGGGAGGTGAGGGGGTGAAAGGTTGAAACGGTTAACCGGTGTCACTATGTTCACCTCTTCACCTGTTCAAGTTCTTACTCTGCGTCCTCTGCGCCTCTGCGGTGAACTTTCCGGGTTAGCGCTTCACGCCCGCAAGCCAGGTGAACCAAGCCGGCTTCATGTCGGCCATAGGGCCCTTGAGTTTCTCGAGTTCCGCGGCCGGGCCGTGGACTTCGATGCGGATGACGTCGGCGAGTTTCAGCAGGTCGCCGAGCAGCGGGCCAACGCCCTTGAGGTGCGCAAGGAATGCGTCGGCTCCCCGGTAGGCTTCGCGGCAGTACACGACGTCGCCGCTGATCGTGAAGTCGTAGTAGAGGTTTCCTTTTTCGGCGGCGGTCTTCTCGATGAACGCCGGCAGCGCAGCTTTGAAAGCTTCGAGCTGGCCCGGCTTGACCTTGAAGTAAGGATGCACGCTGACGACGTTGACGGGTTGGCGCATGGCAGTGGTCTCCTGGTTTGCCGCGCTATTATCTTCCGGCAGGAGCCGGGGTCAAGGGGGAGAAAACGGTTTTGAGCAGGCCGATGTGGTACAATGACATTATGGGGTGGGCCTTGTTCAAGGGGACTTGAACAGGGCGGCGGTGAGTGGGTATCAGGCGGGTGCACGGTCTTAGTTGAGGAGAAAACATGAATGTCAGCTTTTCCTCATGGTGATTACATTATCAATGCGACGGCGGCGTATATCGCTGAAAATCCCGGCTCCTTCGCGTCTGCTTTTCAAGCTCCCACTCTCACAGACGCTGCGGAAGAAATCGGCGGCAGAAAGCCTGCGAGCAGTGGCGGGCCGTTTCGTGGCTTACTCGTGGAAGGTGCCACAAACGATGGTTTGGGCATCTGCTGCATGTATGATCTGTGGTGCAATAAAAAGCACAGATATCTGCAGGACGTTGTTGTAAGAACCAGGCTCTGGTACTTTACATATCGAACTATAGTTGACATAAGACTTATTAACAAGTTACGAGACGAATGGCAGGGCGAAGGTAGGTACCAGAATGATAAACACGGTGTCAAGCAGCCTGACTTCAATTACTGGTGTAGTGGCAATTTGATAAGCCGCCCGCTGCCTTTGCCTTGGAGTGAAGTGGCTTTTTCCATTACTGCGGCTTGTAATGTGTATGATCTGGGCATCGCTGATTCCAGTGGCCTATGGGAACAAACATGGCACCAGGCGAATGATCCGCAAGACCCTGGGCGTAAGATCTGGGAAAAAGACCAAGCCATTCGACACACTGGCAACCCGACAGAGCAGCCCAATGACCCCCCACCCGGGATGAAGCCCATTGCTTATGTCACGAACACTATTACGGGCACGGTGTCTGTTGACGCCAGTGGTGCGGTAACTCCCACACTAGACCCTGATAAGCAGCCGCAGCCTGTTGCCTACAAGCAGTGCGCCCCGTGAGCGGCAAGGCATACTGCGCGCGGCCCCCAAGCCCCAAGCCTATACTTCACCTTGTCGCCACATTCAACCTGAACGTCGTCCCGCCCGCGCCCAACCCGGGAAAAGTGCGCGTCTCCAGTCGTGCAAACCCGGCTTGCAGGACCATCTCCAGCAGGAGCGGCCAATGCCAGTAAACGGGCTGGCGTATGGTGGCCGTTTCGAGGCTCTGGACGCCGCCTTCCTCGATCAGGAAGAGATGGTGCTCGTCCACGTACATCTCGCCTCTCTCGCGCACCAGCAGACTGGTGCAAGTCACGGCGTCGCGAGCGTATCGCCACTCGATGGAGAAGCGCGGCCGGCGCTGCCATTCGCTTTCGAGCAAGCGGCGCCGGCTCTCAGGGTCCGACGGCGAATCCTGTGCAGCGCCCATGAAGACCAGAACTCCGCCTGGCCTCAGGACTCCGCAAAGCCCGCGCAAAGCAGACTCGAACTTGCCGCGCGTCACGATCCAGGAGAGCGCATCGTTGAAGACGCCCTCAAAGCGGTCCGTGGTCCGCTCAGGCAATTCCGCCCACGGCGCGCTGAAGAACTGCACCGCCTGTCCTTCCGCCGCGGCCAATTCGCGCGCTTTCTGCACGGCGAATGCGCACCCGTCGCTGCCCACGACGCGCAAACCCAGGCCGTGCAGGACCAGCGTTTTGAGCCCGAAGCCACACGACGAGTCCAGCACGAAGGAACCGCCCAGGCCGTCCACGATCTGCTTGAAGGCCGCCGGCGAGTGTCTCTTGCGCTCCCTGAACCCGGGCAGCCACTGCTCCCGGTGAAACCATTCCCAGCGGTACAAGGTGTCCCAGGCAGTTTCCATGACACGATTAGCCACAGAGGACTCAGAGAACACAGAGAACACAGAGAGCGGCAGATTGGGGGCTCTTCCAGAATCCAAAATCCAAGATCCTTTCTCTGTGTCCTCTGTGTCCTCTGTGGCAAAAACCCATTGTAGCATTACACTTCGGTTTTTGCATGCTGAAACTGGGAGGACAACATGAAGGCCTTGTTCATCACGGAGACGGGGAAGACGGAGATTCGGGAAATTCCCAAGCCGGCGCCCACAGCGGATGAAGTCCTGTTGCGCGTGCGGCTGGTGGGCTACTGCGGCTCGGACTTGAACACCTTTCGCGGCAAAAACCCTATGGTCAGTCTGCCGCGCATTCCAGGCCACGAAGTGGCGGCCACCGTTGAGCAGGCGGGCGCCGGCGTGCCGGCGGAGATAAAACCAGGGCTGAACGTGACGTTCTCTCCCTACACGAACTGCGGCCGCTGCCCGGCCTGCCTGCGCAATCGTCCCAACGCCTGCCAGTTCAACCAGACCCTGGGCGTCCAGCGCGACGGCGCGTTGACCGAGTACGTGGCCGTGCCGTGGCGAAAGCTGTACCGTTCGGACAAGCTCCCGCTGCGCGAACTCGCGCTGGTCGAACCGCTGACCGTGGGCTTCCATGCGGTTGACAGGGGCCGGGTGGCCGCCCAGGACGTGGTCACCGTGCTGGGCTGCGGCGCCATCGGGCTGGGCGCGATCGCCGGCGCCGCCTGCCGCCAGGCCACCGTGATTGCCGTGGACGTGGACGATCAGAAGCTGGCCCTCGCCCGCCGCGCCGGCGCCACCCATACTATCAACTCGGCCACGCAGAAGCTGCACGACCTGCTGGCGGAAATCGCTCCCGGCGGCCCGGACGTGGTGATCGAGGCCATCGGGCTGCCCGCCACATTCAGGGCCGCGGTCGAAGAAGTGGCCTTCACCGGCCGCGTCGTCTACATCGGCTACGCGAAAGAACCTGTGTCTTATGAAACCAAGCTCTTCGTGCAGAAGGAGCTGGACATCCTCGGTTCGCGCAACGCTCTGGGGGACTTTGCGGCGGTCATAACCATGCTGGAGCGCGGCGTCTTTCCCACCGACGCCCTCATCAGCCGCGTAGTGCCCTTGGGCCGCGCGGGCGAGGCCCTGCGCGAGTGGGACCGGAATCCGGGCGCGGTCGCAAGGATACTCGTGGACTTGGACGCGGGGTAAAGAACGAAACTTGAATTCCGAAACTCGAAAGAAAAGAAAAAGACGGGTAACACCGAGATACGGTGACGAGATACGGTGACAGACCACCCCTGGGACCGTGGGAGATGGCCGCCTTTATTTGCTAATGTAGCCGTAAACGTGGCTCTGTCCTGCGGTTTTCGAAAAATGAAAACCGCAAATTGCCCGCGAAGGCCAACAGTATACAATATCAGCGGAAAGCGCCATCAGCCATCGTTAAGGATTCACCAATGAAAAAGTCGCCCGTATTCTTGTTTCTTGTAATTTTCGCAGGAGGTTTCTGCCCACTGAGCCAAACCAGTTCTGCGGAGCCGAAACTACAGGGGCAGCCTTCGTGGTCTCCGTTGGGCGGGGAGGTGTATTGGGAGAAGGACCGATTCGAGGCCGAAAAACAAGTGCTTTCTTTCATCGCGGAACCACGATGGTTTCAGGGCTTTCCGAAGCATGTGGACAAAGAGGAATTCGAGACCTTCATGGAGGCAGAAAAGAAAAGAGGAGCCGGGGGGGGCTCCGTTCAGATGACCGAAGACGGCAAGTATCCAATTCCTGTTGTCGTGCCCTATCCGAAGACAATTGAGGATCTCCCTCTTATTGACCAAGGTGCCTCGCTGCAGTTGACCGTCCAAACAACGGAGGTTCCGTCCATCTTTCTTCTTAAGCTTACGCTTGCAGCCGAAAAGAGGACGGTCTGGAGAGAGCTTGAGCACAGGTGGACGAACACATTGCCATTCCTCTTTGCCTTTTTTGTGGACGGCAAGGCCCTCAAGAGAGAACCTCAGGGCTTTTTCAAGGAAGGAGGCGCAAACTACCTTGAACCTCTTGTTGAGAAAGGAAAACGCCGGTCCTGGGAGCTAAGAGTGGACTTCAGCAGCATAGATTCGATCCTGCCGCATCCGAAGGTGAAGACGCTCCATCTTGTCGCTTGCTTTTCGGAACGGCAACATGATGGCTTCGCCGGCCCTGACGGTCCAGATCCAGGCAGAGACATCCCACAGAAGGAACAGTACAAAGGCCCCCAGATACTTGTTCGAAGTGGTGTTGTTCGGCTCGAACGGCTCGACGGGAAATGGAAAGTGGAGTAAGTTCGCTAACAAGAGCCGCAAGGCGGGTGGGCGCTGTGAGGAGGCAAAGCCTAATGCTTAATGCCTGATTCGCGTCCTCCCAACGGCGCCTTCTCCAGCCTGAAGCACAGCGCCAGGCACGCGCCCGCCATGAGCGCCGCTGCGGCCGCGAGCAGCCCCGCTTTGTAGCTCCCGGTCTGCTTTTGCAGGCCGCCCAGAATCGCAGCCCCCGGAAATCCGCCGCCCAGGTTGCCGAGCGAGTTGATCAGCGCGATGCCGGCTGCCGCGGCGGTGCCGCTGAGGAACATGGGCGGCAAGGCCCAGAAAGGTCCCAGCGTGCTCCAGATGCCCGCGG
>JBEKKG010000032.1:0-17907 GCA_050010835.1 Planctomycetota bacterium | reverse complement strand
GACGACTCAATATGAGAAGCTCCAGATTGATGCGCAGGTGGCCAGCGTGAAGCAACTGGAGGAGCAGGCGTGGACGGCTTATGTGCAGGCCTCCAACGCCCTGGTCAATCTCTTGGATCTTGAGGGCAACACACTCTTGCTGCCGGCTGGTTACACGGCCAACCTGAGCGAGCAGACGAAGCTCAGCACCACCGACGCCTACACGGTGGCGCTGGATAACCGGCCCGACCTGAAGTCGCAAAGAATCACCGGCCGCGCTTCAGAGATCCAGGTCAAGTTTGCCAGGAATCAGGTGAAGCCGGACTTGAAGTATTCGCCCAGTGTCAGTTTTGCCCAGAACCCCTCGCCGTTCGGTTTCAAGAGCTGGGAACAATCCTGGTCGTCACTCATGGGTTTTGGGGAGGCGAACAAGAACATCGTCAACGTGCCGGTCAAACCGAACCCCAGTTTCCCGCCCGCCAGCGCATACCAGCTCAAGGCTGTGCCGATAGCCGATGAGACGTCCGGCCCCGATACGAAAATAATGACGAATACGCTCACCTACAATTGGCCGGTCCGCAACCGCGCGCTCAAAGCGGCGCTGACCATAGCCGTGGCGAACCGCGACATGCAGGACATCAGCATCCAGAGTACGGAGAGACAGGTGGAGCAAGACGTAGGCGACGCTATTGTCGGCCTGCTGAGCGCCAAGACGCAGAACGATATTGCCCAGGAACAGTACAAGCTGGCCGACACACAGTACAAACAGGCGCTTGAAATGATGGGCGCAGGGAGGATCACAGAGTTTGAACTCATTTCCCGCAGCGCTGATCTGCTGGCTGCCGACCAGGGCAAGGTGGCGGCGGCAACTGCGTACAAGAAGGCTGAGTCGGAGTTGCTGTGGGCGGAAGGTATTCTGCCCAACACCTACGCGGGTATGCGTGCGCAGAACGACGTGGAGGGTGATCGGCTGGAGGCGCTGGCCGCAACGAAGGCGCTGCACTTCTTCAAGCCCATGCCGCTGCCTATCGCGGGGCCGGATGCCGACCCACCCGCGCCCAAGACCGCGGCCAAGGAATAGGCCAACGGGAACTGACCCGGGCTGTTCACCGCAGAGGCACAGAGACACAGAGAGGAGATTTTAGATTTGCGATTTGCGATTTTAGGTTGTTCTGCCGGACATGCCCAAATCGAAAATCCAAAGTCCTTGCTCTGTGCCTCTGTGTCTCTGTGGTGAATGGGGCAGGGCAAGCCATGAAGATCGGCCTATTCTCCGCCGCAGGGGACAAACAGGCCTGCCACTTATGCTCTGCACTCAATGCGCTTAGCCCGGGCAGCGCTCTACAGTTCAATCTGAACCTGGATCCACCCGCACGCAGTTCGATGAGCGCCGCCGAGGCGACTTGGGGCGGGGTGGACCTTGCCACGCTGGATGCGGCCGTCCTGCGCGGTTTCCCATACTGTGATCCCGTGGTCCCGTCCGGCGATCTGGACGTGGATTGGGGCTTGTGGCGCTTCGAGTATATCGCAGAGCAGCAGAAGTACACTTACCTGTATAGCTTGTTCTCCGAGCTGGAGCGCCGCGGAGTGAAGGTGGTCAATCCACCGAGTGTGCTCCTGAATCTGTTCATGAAGCCGTTCATCCTGGAACGGTTGCGGCAAACGGGGCTGAAGGTGCCGGAACTGGCCTGCACCAACGACATGGCTGCGGCACGCCAGTTTTGCGGCGGCCATGAACATGTGATGTGGCGGCCGGCGGCCGGCCGCGCGGCCTGGCAGTTGTTCCTCGACAGGCAACGCGAGGCCTTGATCTCGCCGCGGAAACCGCCGATCATGCTGGCCGAGGCCATTGAGGGCGGCCCGCTGTGCCGCGGATACTTGTACGACGGCCAGCCGCTGCTCTTCTTGAAAATGGCCGCGCCCGATTGCCAGGGCGAAGAGAGGCTTGAGTTTTTCAGCACGGCGGATTGTGCAGCGGCAACCGCGGAACTGCGCCGGCTGGCCGAAACGCTCAGCGCCCCCTGGCTGCAGGTAACATTCGTCCTGAAAGACGCACAGGCCTGGATTTACGATCTCGACGCCGACCCGCTCTGCGAGGATCTGCCGGCACTCCACAGGGAGAGACTGCTCGCGCTTCTGGCGGAGCGTCTGCTGCGCCGCGAGCCAGCCCGCCAGCCGGACCCAACTGGGGAAGACAACCAGGAGCGGCCAACGATATTCCTGCGGCGCATGCTCAGGGTCCTCTTTGAGTTTCAGGAGAGCAAGTACAAGAAGGAGAAGTGAGCGGAGCGCAAGGTGCGACGCGCGCGGAGGCCTGGGCCAGCGAACGCGTGCGCGCGTAGGCAACCAGGTAACGCGCAAGCTGGCCGTAGACCGCGCGCACGAACTCCTGGCCAATCCACATCAGGTATGGACCCGGATTGCAGTCCAGGCAGACTGCACGCCCGTCGTCTGCAAGAATGACGTCCCAGGCGGCGAAGTGAATCCCCAGCAGCCGGTTGGCCCGGACCAAATCGCGCTCGGCGGCCACAGGCAGCCTGGCGTATTCAAAACCCTTGGTTTCGGTGCGCGAGTCCACCGCGTCGTTGAGGATGCGGAGCGACAGCACAACTGTGTCGCCCACCACATGTACCCGGTAGGTCTGTCCCTGCACGAACTCCTGCATGGTCACAGGGGCGAGCGCAATGTCCTCGCAGCGTCCCAACTGGTCTTCCCGAAGGCGGCGCGTGGAGCCGACGCCAATGCCAGGCTTGACCACGACTTGGCGCAGCTCACGCACGAACGCGCCGGCGCGGGCCGGGTCATTGGTGGTCAGCGTCCTGGGGAACTGAATCCCGTGAGCGCGCATGCGCTCATAGAACTGGGCCTTGGAGTTGTGATGGACGTAGGAGGAAAGCGGGTTGACGACCAGCTTTCCGCCGGCGGCCAGCAGTTCAAAGAAGCTATAGGCGACAGCCTGGTACTCCTGTTCGCGGACGTAGCGCGTGCGCCATTCAGAGTAGAACGTGGGGTTGAGCAGCGGGGGCAGAGCGGGCAGTGTGTTGGGCGCCGCGCCGCGGACGTAGACACTCTCGATATTCGCGAAGTCGTGGCCGTCCCAGGATGCCAGCCTGGCGCTCAATACCACAGGCGGCGCGCCTGCCTCAGCCAAGCCGATGTTGAGAAGGAGCGGGCTGCCCCCTTCGCCTTCAACGGCGCGGGCCAGCGCGAGAAGCTGCTTGTCGTCCTTCTTGCCGAAAAGAGCAATACGCGGCTTTTCCATGACCACGCATATTACCGGCAGGGGTCCCTTATGCACCTGAAAAAAAAAGAGGGAGCCGCACCGCGGCTCCCAGGTCCTTCATATTCGCATACAGGCAACTACGCGTTGATCGTGATGCTCCCGATGTAGGAATTGTCGCTGGCATCGCCGCCACTGAGCGACCCACCAACCCCACCATGGGCAGCCGAAGCAGCCCCTGAGAGGCCGATTCCGCCTACGGAACCCATCGCCAGGAGACCCTGGCCGCTGCCATGAGCACTGGCATCCACGCCAGAACCCGCACCCCCAGCACCGGCATCGCCGCCAGCACCACTCGCCTCACCGCCACGCTTGCCAGACTGCGAAGCACCTACGTTACCGAAATCTGCCATTGTGCCCTCTCCTTCTTGTTGTGGTTCCGAAGAACCTACCCATGTGACCCAAACCCAAAACACGTGCCATCGCGCACGACATTTTCCTTCTAACTAACCGCGTGCCAAAGCAGAGCGCACAACCTGGTTTGCGGAAAAAGCCCGGTGATAACTCAAGCCTTTACCCTGGCAGGACTTGAATCAAGACCTGAGCCTTCAGATTCCGCAGTCGTTGACGTGCTGTCACTTTTGCTCAACGCTATTCCAGCCAAATAGGAATGGTCACTGTAAAACTGTAAAGCACGTTGTGAACCAAACGACAGCGTCGCCTGCTGCAGCCTGGCCAGCATACTGCGCACGGAACATCATCACAGGCACCCCAGGCATTGCAGACATCCATAAATAAAAGGAGCCGCATTGCGGCTCCTTTGTCCTTCATATTCGCAGAGAGGCAACTACGCGTTGATCGTGATGCTCCCGATGTAGGAATTGTCGCTGGCGTCGCCGCCACTGAGGGAGCCACCCACCCCGCCGTGCGCAGCCGAAGCAGCCCCTGAGAGGCCGATTCCGCCTACGGAACCCATAGCCAAGAGTCCCTGGCCGCTGCCATGAGCACTGGCATCCACACCAGAACCCGCACCACCCGCACCGGCGTCCCCGCCAGACCCTCTGGCCTCGCCACCAGTCTTGCCCGACTGCGAAGCACCTACGTTACCAAAATCTGCCATTGTGCCTTCTCCTTATTGTTGTGGTTCCGAAGAACCTACCCATGTGACCCAAACCCAAAACACATTCCGTCGCGCACGACAGTTATCTTCTAACTAATCGCGTGCCAAAGCGGAGTGCACAGCCTGGTTTGCGGGAAAAACCTGGTGGCAACGCAAGCCTTTGCTCCGGCAAGACTTGAATCAAGACATGAGCCTTCAGATTCCCCAGTTTTCAACCTGCTCTAACTTCTGCTCAATGTTATTCCAGTCAAGCAGGAATGGTGACTGTAGAACTGGAAAGCGCAACAAAAAAAAGGAGCCGCATTGCGGCTCCCTTGCCCTTCATATTCGCAGAGAGGCAACTACGCGTTGATCGTGATGCTCCCGATGTAGGAATTGTCGCTGGCATCGCCGCCACTGAGCGACCCACCAACCCCACCATGTGCGGCCGAAGCAGCCCCTGAGAGGCCGATTCCGCCAACGGAACCCATAGCCAAGAGTCCCTGGCCGCTGCCATGAGCACTGGCATCCACACCGGAACCCGCACCACCAGCGCCCGCACCACCGCCAACTCCACTGGCCTCGCCGCCGGTCTTGCCGGACTGTGAAGCCCCCACGTTTCCGAAGCTGCTCCCGCCGCTGCTAGGCACGAATGATGACTCAACTGCTGTAGGCATTGTCCCTTCTCCTTTTTGTTGTGGTTCCGAAGAACCTAGAAACTTGACCCACACCACAAACCCATTTCACCGCGCACGACAGTTTCCTTCTAACTAAGCGCGTGCCAAAGAGGAGCGCACAGCCCGGTTTGTGGGAAAAGCGTGGTGCTGATGTAAGGCTTTACTCCGGCAAGATGTGAATCAAGACATGAGCCTTCAGGTTCCGCGATCGTAAACGTGCTTTCGATTCTGCTCAGTGTCATTCCAGTCGAGCCGGAACGATCACTGTAAAACTGTAAGGCACGTTGTGAACCAAACGACCGCATCGCCTGCTGCACCGTAGCCAGCAGGCTGCGCACGGAACATCATCGCAGGCACCCCAGAGCATTGCAGACATCCGCAAAAAAAAGGAGCCGCGTTGCGGCTCCCTTACCCTTCATATTCGCAGAGAGGCAACTACGCATTGATCGTGATGCTGCCGATGTAGGAATTGTCGCTGGCATCGCCGCCACTGAGTGACCCGCCAACCCCACCGTGCGCAGCCGAAGCAGCCCCTGAGAGGCCGATTCCGCCAACGGAACCCATAGCCAAGAGTCCCTGGCCACTGCCATGAGCACTGGCATCCACACCAGAACCCGCACCACCAGCGCCAGCACCACCGCCAGCTCCACTGGCCTCGCCGCCGGTCTTGCCGGACTGCGAAGCACCAATGTTTCCAAAGCTGCCGCCGCCGCCGCCAGCGCCGCCACCAAGACCTATGTTAACGTTCGCACTTGACATTGTTCCTTCTCCTCTTTGCTGTGGTTCCGAAGAACCGACCCATGACCCAGACTACCAACACACTTTACCGCACGCGGTGTTTTACATCTAGCCAATGGCGTGCCACGAATGAACACAAGGAGTATTTAGTCTGCCAGATCAGCCGCCAACGTAAGTATATTCCATCTCTATACTTATATTATATAACGGCGGCCTGAATTTAGCCGATGCCTGCATCCCTGAACACATCTTGACCGATTTTCCAGTGACACTGGAATGCCGGGTGGAAAGTTGGAACGCACATAGTGCAGGCCAGCGCAGCCCATCTTTCACTTCAGGCCCTGTATCTCGCTCAGTTTACCATACTCTCTCTTGAGGTCATCCAGCAGTTTCGATTTTGCCCCTGGCGTGGCATTCTTGTATTCGTTGAAGCTGTCCCAGAACTTCTTCCAGCCGTCAACCCAGCTCTTGGGGCCATCCTCGACCTCTTGCGCGAGGTTGAAAAGTTGCTTGCCCTCGCCCTCAAGGGATAGTTTGCTGTTCCGGTACTCGCTCGCGAAGTTAGAATCGAGCAGCTCGCTGACCTCCTGAAATGGCGGATATTCCGTGGCCTTCTGTGGAGGGTTGGGGTACTTCTTGTGGAAGAGCTCGTAGCGCACAATCAGTCTGCACAGAGGCATGAGGTCGCGCTGTTGCGGCGTGCCCTTGGCCGTCATGTCGTCAATCAACTGGCTCGCGGCTCCCTTGTCCGACGCGCTAATGGCGAGCCTGAGTTTTCGTTCGAAGGCCAGGAAGGCGGTTTCTTCATCCAGTCGTCGTATCTTGTCGGCAAACTCCGGGTCGTCCCTGAGCTTCGGCTGGGCCTCCTGAATGTCTTTGCGCAGATCATTCAGCGTGGCCAACTCGGCCCTGGCATCCCCAGCACGTTTGTCCTCGTAGTCCCTCACGAAGTCCACTTTCTTGCTGTTCACCTTCTTGTATATCACATTCATAACATCGGTCTCATGTTTCATTTTCATTGCCCACCAGACAAAACCCATGACTACGCCAAGCCCAACGATGAGCATAAGTAAGAACTTGATCTTCAGCCACAGGAAGCTGGGCGGCCTGCGCGGTGGACCGCCGACGAGCACGGCCTGGGGCATTACAAATCCTTTGCTTTCAGCATCGGCATCAGCGGCCCCCGGTTTCTCCTCGCGGATGGCCTTGACCAGTACCCGGGCCACCTGGGCCCCATACACTGTCCCATCAAAGCCTTCAGGTTCCGGCGCAGCGGCACTGGCTTTGGCTGCAGCCTGAGCTTGAGCTGCGCGGGCCACTTCTGCACCCATGCCCACATTGCCAACAATTGACGGTTCGAACAGCTCCTCGCCTCCTTGCTTGGGCTGTGGTGCAGCCGGAGTTGAAGCCACCGCGGGAGGCCGGGCGACTGGGGGCGGCGGCGGCGCCGGTGGCTTGGCCGGGGGTGCTGCCGGCTTCTGTGCTTGCGGCACTGGTTGAGGTGGCGGGGCGGTGACAGGCGGAGGCGGCGGCACTGGGGGTGGGGCCGGAGGCGCTGCCGGCTTCTGCGCTTGCGGGGCTGGTTGAGGAGCAGGGGGCATTGCAGGCGCCGGCGGCGGCTTCGGGGCGGGCGGTGGAGGCGGCGCAACGGGAGCTTGGGATGACCTGATGGTCAGGTCCGGCTCCGGTTCCGGCTTGCGAGACTGCTTCGGCACGACCAGCGTTTCCGCTATGATCAGCTCGAACCTGAAAGGAATGTCTCCGATGCGCACAATATCGTGGTCTTTGAGCTTGGCCTTGGGGGTCTTGGTTTCATTCACGAACACCCCATTGGTGCTCTTGAGATCCTCAACGACCCAGCCGGTGTCTTCCAGAGAGAGGCTGGCGTGCTGCCGGGACACGGAGGCGTGGACGACAGGGATATTGACGGTTTTCTGATCTCGGCCGACCTTCGACGGCCCCGACAAAATGAACTCTTTGCCCTTGACGGGGTCCGCCAAGCCGATCAATTTCGCCCTCAAGTCCGCGGGGTTGTTTGCCATGGGCCGCTCCCTTATCTCTGCCGGGTAGGACAGGCTTTCCAGCCTGTCCGGACAGCCTGGAAAGGCTGTCCCACCTAGTCCAGGTTGAACTGTTTCTTGGCCATCTGGTAGTACCGCTCCTTGCGCGCCACCAGTTCGTCATGGGTGCCCTTCTCTTTCACTTCGCCGTTCTCGCAGAAGCAGATGTAGTCCGCGTCCCGAATGGTGCTGAGGCGGTGCGCAATGACGATGGCAGTCCTCCCGGTGAGAATAGACTTCATGTTCTGCTGGATGCGCTGCTCCGATTCATTGTCCAGGGCGCTGGTGGCTTCGTCGAAAATGAGAATCCTGGGCTGGCGGTAGAGGGCGCGGGCGATGCAGATGCGCTGCCGCTGGCCGCCGGACACTTTGATCCCCTTTTCGCCCAAGAGAGTCATGTAGCCCAGAGGCAGGCGCACGATGAAGTCCTCGGCGCTGGAGAGGCGCGCGGCCTCGCGCACGAAGTTCATCTCGGGCTGCGTGTCGCCCAGGGCGATGTTGCCGGCCACGCTTTCGCTGAACAGGCAGCTATCCTGCAACACTACTCCGACCTGCCGCCTGTAGCTGATCAGATCCAGCGACGTGATGTCCTTGCCGTCAATCAGGCACTCGCCCATGGTGGGCATGTTGAAGCCGAGGATCATCTTGGCGACGGTGCTCTTGCCGCAGCCGCTGGGACCCACCAGGGCCACAGTCTGCCCGGGGTCAATGGTGAGGTTGAAGTTGTTGAGGATGAGCGGGGATTCCTCGCCGCCATAGCGGAACTTGATGTTGCGGAACTGGATGCGCCCTTCGCACTTCGCGAGGACGGTCGGGATCCGCTCCGGCGTCGAGATCGGTTCTTGTTCCGGTTTGACGTTGTTGATGTCGTTGACGCGGTCCATGGCGATGCGGATTTCGGCAAAGCTGTTGAAGAGGCCCACAAACTGCATGACCGGCCCCATCACCGAGCCCATCAGCATGTTGAACCCCATCAGTTCGCCGATGGTCATGTGTTCGTCCATGACCTCATTGGCGCCCACGTAGAGGATGGCGATGGTGGCGCTGAGGCTGATCAATTGGCTGATGGTGTCGAAAAGCAGGCCCAGCTTGGCTTGCTTGAAACTCATGTTGACCCTGTCCACGAAGAAGTTCTCCCAGCGCGCCCGCGCCCAGTACTCGTTCCCCGTGGACTTGATGGCCTCGATGTAACTGAGGCTTTCGATCAAGGCCGACGATTGCGAAGAATTGCTGAGAAAGATCTCGTTGGCCACTTTCTTGATGATCGGCGTGAACAAGACCGTGTTGCCTATGTAGAAGGGGATGAAGAGGACCACGTACCAGGTCAGGGTCGGGCTGTAAATGCGCATCATCAAGAAGTAGATGATGACCATCAGGGTGTTGAGGACGACGGAGATGGTGGAGCCGGTAAGGATCCCGCGGATCTTCGCGTTTTCGCCGAAACGGGTGAGGATGTCGCCGATCTGGCGGCCCTGGAAGAAGCGCATGGGCAAACTGAGGATGTGCCGGTAGAACTCGGCCATCATGTTGAGGTCCACGCGCGAGATGGTGTGGGCCATGAGAAAGTTCTGCGTCGCATTGGTGATCAGCTTGAAGATGGTCACCAGGCCCATGCCCACGAGCATGATGTTGAGCAGCCCCCTGTCCTTGTGCACCACCACTGTGTCCACGATGTTCTGGGTGAAGAGCGGCATCGCCAGGCTGAGGATGTTCATCACCAGGAAGGCCAACATCGCCTCCGCAAAGTGCGTTTTGTAGGGCAGCAGATAGTAGATGAAGCGCGCCAGCGGGTTGGCGGGCGGTTCCAGTTGCCGGAACTTCTGCGTCGGTTCCAGGAACACCACGATGCCGTTCCAGCCGGTCTCGAACTCCTTGCGGCTCATTTTCCGCAGGCCCTTTTCCGGGTCCGCCAGATATGCCGTGCCCGCCCCCACCCGGTACAGCACCATGTAGTGGTAACCTTCCCAGAGGATGATGCAGGGCAAGGCGTGCTTGCTCAGTTCCTCGTAGGGGCAACTGCCGGGCTTGGTGCGGAAGCCCATGGCTTCGGCCGCGTTGCAAACATCGGGCAACAGCGCCTCGTTGGCGTGGATATTGGCGATCTCGCGAATCTGGCCCAGCGTAAAGTTGCGGCCGTAATGCTGCACCACCATGGCCAGGCAGGCCGGCACACACTCCGACTCGCTGTGCTGGTACACGGTGCGGAGCTTCTCGATTTCCTTGACGTCGCCTCCCGCCTGGAACTCGCTCTCCGTGATCGCATCAATCTTGATGCGCATGTCGGCGCCTTCGGCCCGGCCTATGGCGGAGGCCTGGGCCTTCTCGCGCTCCTTGAGCTGGCGGATGCGCTGCTCCAGTTGCTCGCGCAATGCCAGGTTGGCGCCCAGGATCTTCTGCACCTCGGGCTGTTGGATGACCAGCACCGTCGCCTCGTCGGTCACTACCACCGCGGAGCAACTCTGCGGTTTGCCGGTCAAGGCCGCTTCTTCGCCGATGAGGCTGTCCTTGGTCACCTTCTCCAGGTCCGCGCTACCTTCGAGCATATCGCGCTTCAACTCCACGGCGCCGCTGACGATGAAGTACAAGCGCGGGTCGTCGTCACCCTGTTTGAAAACGTACCGCCCCTTTGCCAAGGTCTTGCTGCCGATGTTCTTGAGTATCTCGGAAGCCAGTTCCGGCGAATACTGGCCGGTGCCCAGGATGCCGCTCAGTTTCCGGCGCATTTCGATCACGCCGACCTGCTTCTGCAAGTGCTGGAGCAGCGCCGGGTTGTTATGCGCGAATTCGCGCAGCTTGGCCACGGGCAGCTTTATAAGGATGACGTCAGTGGACGCCACGTACTGGCAGTCCCAGTTGGCGTCTTTGATGATGGCGATCTCGCCAAACGTGCTGTCCTCGGGCTGTTCGCCCAGACTGACGCGCTTGCCTTCCGTGGTGGTGCCTTTGAGCCGGACCCGGCCGGAGTAGACGGAGTATATCCCGCTCATGGGCTGGCCGGCTTCCGCAATCACGTCTCCGGCATTGTACTGCTCGACGTCAAACAGAGGTTCCAGGCCGCGCTTCCCTTCCACAGTCAAGCGGGAGAAAATGAAGTGCGTGTCGAGGACCTTGCGGACTGCTTCGTGCTTCGTGGGCATATTGCTTCTGGCTCCCTTGTTGACCCCCTGTCAAACCAGCTAGTCTCCCGAGGATGCGAACCACCTGGAGACGGGCGAGAAGATGATCTCGATCAGATGTTCCTCGCCGGTGATGATCTCGGCCGTGCCTTGCAGGCCGAAGGCCAGCCGATCTTCGTTCTGGGCCACCCAGACAGTCTTCCAGCCTGCATTGGCCAGCTCTTCCTTCACGATTTCGTTCACCGTAGTGCCCGTGGACTCCACGACCGGCTCTCCGGTTTTCCTCTTGCCTCTATATTCCAGGGCCAGGACCTTTCCGGCAGCGCTATCCAGATCCACCTCCTCCTTGTCCCTGATAATCTTCTGTCTGGCCAGCTTGACCCGGCCTTCGTAACTCCCCCCCTGGCCTGCCTTGTCCGGAGGATCCGGCACCCTCGCGATCCAGATGAACTGGCCGGCCTGGATGCCGAACTTCTGGTAGGGGTAGGCGAAATACTTGATGTTGACCGGCTGGCCGATCTTGACCCGCGCTTTGTCGGCGTTGGGCACGCGCACGAAGCCGTATACGCCCTCGTCCTCTTTGACATAGCTGAGGAGCACTTCGCCGCTGGCGATGAGCTGATCCTTCTTGATGTTGACTTTGGTGACAATGCCGCCGTAGAGGCTGGTGATCGTAAGCACCCCCTCTTTCTCGGTTTGGCCGAACTGGCTGCCAAAACTGACGTTCTTCAGCTTCTCCTCGATTTCTGCCTTGCTCTTCAACAGTTGTTCCTTCCCGTGGGCCAGGCTGTCCTCGGCGCGGGCGATATCGAACTGGAGCTGGCTCTTGCGCTCGGGGATGCCCTGGCGCTCCAGGTTGTGGCGATAGACCTTCTGTTCCCATTCCAGGGCTAGTTTCTTGGGTGCGCCTTTTGCATCATCAATCTTCAATTGGGCATTGTCCACTTCCCTTTCGGCGGCGCGCACGCTCGATTCCGCGTCGGCCACGCGTTTGGCCTGAAAGTTCTTGGCGTCTTCCAAGGGGTTGAGTTCCTGCACGGTGGCGTTACGCTGCTCCACCAATTTCTTGACCTGCTCGTATCTCTTCTTGGCGTTCTCCGCGTCAACCTTCGCCGCCTCCACCGCGCGCTTGCAGTCCTCCACGTCGGCCAGTCTTTTTTTCAGGGTTGTTTCAACGGCAATGATGGTCCTGTTGGCCTCGGCAACGAACTGGTCATGCTCCAGCCTCTCTTGGCGTATGCGGTCCTCCAACTCGGCCTCCTGGTCCTTTTCCTTCTGCAACTGCTTCTTCCACTGGTTGATGCGCTCCTCCTGTTCTTTGCCGCCCTTGTCGGTCCAACGCAGCTCATCATTGATCTCTCCCAGTTTCCGCTGGAGCACGACGGATTCGGATTCATCCCCTACGCTTTGCTGGACCTGGATCTCCACCAGCGGCGTATAGGGACTGATCTGGTCGCCTTCGTTCACGAAGACCTGCCGCACCGTGCCGCGTTTGGGCGACTGGATCTTGGTGTCTTCGGCTTTGAGTTCCAGGAAGCAGTTCACGAGCTTGTCTTTCTTGGCGAAGAAGGAGTAAATCAGCGCCGTGAACGTAATGATGAAGATCAGGTATATGGGACCGCGGAGCACGTAGGAAGGCGCCGAGTACAACAGGCGCGCCGCTTTCATCGTATGGGCCACGTCCTGGACGGGCATGTGCACGATCTTTACCGCCGCACCTGGGCCAGCCATAGAAACACTCCCTCTTTCCAGGACCGCTACCTGGGCTTTTCAATGCGCGACGCGGCGATGGCCTGCCGCAACCACCCTTTGAAGAGCTGGTCCGCGATCTCCTTTTTCAGCGCGTTGCCCAACTCGGCTTCGCGTATCGCCTCAACCTTATAGACGGACCAGTAGCCGCCCTCCCGGAACGGCCCCAGCACGTCGTTGACCCGCGCCGCGAAGACCTTCTGGTCCACTGCCGCCGGCAGCATGCCGCGGCGCACCGCGCCCAGGTAGCCGCCGCACTGCCGCGTGCTCTCCTCCACTGAAAAGCTCCGCGCCAGCTCCGAGAAATTCTCGTTGGCCAGCGCGCGGCGCACTATGTTCCCGGCCGTGGCCTGGTCGCGGGTGATGATGCGCGAGAGGGCCACCGTGCGCATCAGTTCCTGGTTCCGTCTAAAGTATGCGGCGATGTCGCTTTCCGCAACTACTTTGGCGCGGACTTTCTGGAGCATCAGTTCGTCCTTGGTCACCGCCAGCCACTGGGCCATAGTGATGCCGTTGTTGTGGCAGTATTCATTCATGGCCTCGGCGTGTTCCAGGCCCGCGAAACGCCGTTTGGCCGCGGCGAACTCGATAAGTTCCGCCTCGCTGATCTCGAGGCCCAAGCTGGGCAGTTTGCTGCGGATGGCATCCAGTTCCAGCAGGCAGCACACCGCATTCCGGAACACCCCGGTGGCCTTGAGATAGACCAGCACGTCGGCCACTGTGATTCTACGGCCGTTGACGATGACCAGCGTGTCCTGCATTTCCATAGCGGTTTGTCCTTAGTCCTTCAGCGCGCCTTCCTGCCGGTATGTCCGCGCCTTCAACTTGTAGGTCTCCAGAATCTGGTAAATGCGCGACGGCGACAACTTCGTCTCCTCGCAAATGCTCTTGATGTCGCCGTGGTGCTTCTTCAGCAACTCCACCCAGTAGGACTCGTCCGCCTTGCGCAGGATGGCCGTGCGGCCCTTGGTGGCGGAGGCCAGGCTGTCCGGCTTGGCGGCGTCTTCGTCCTCCGCGGCCCCATTGTGGTCGGTTGCCGGCGCACCCCGCACGCCGCCGCCTACGCGCAAAGGCAAGTCGCTCAATTGCAGCGGCTGTTCGCTGCCGATGCAGGCCATGAACTGGGCGAGGTTCTTCAACTCCCGGATGTTACCGCGAAAATCGTAAATATGATGCAAAAAATGGATCAATTCGGGGTCAATTCTTGGGAGCGGCCGGTTCTGTTTGGCGCACGTCTCCTCCAGGAAGTATTCGAGCAGAATGGGGATCTCATCGCGCCGTTCGCGCAGCGGCGGCAGATACAGCGGGCACATGTTGATGCGGTAGAGAAGATCCTGCCGGAATTTCTTTTCCTTCACCATGTCGTCCAGTATGCGGTTGGTCGCGGCGATCACGCGGACGTTTACCGCGAGGGTCTCGTCCGAGCCCACGCGCTGGATTTCGCCGACCTCCAGCGCGCGCAGCAGCTTGACCTGCGCCAGCGGCTCCAATTCGCCGATCTCGTCCAGAAAGATCGTGCCATTGTCGGCCTCCTCGAATTTCCCTTTGCGGGCGGAGGTCGCGCCGGTGAAGGCGCCTTTGACGTGTCCGAACAGTTCTGACTCGATCACGCCTGGCGGAAACGCGCCGCAGTTGACCGCCACGAACTTGTCGAGGCGGCTCTTGTCGCGGAGGCTGTTGAGGTGGATGATGCGCGCGAAAAGTTCTTTGCCGGTGCCGGTTTCGCCTTCCAGGAGCACGGTCAGGTTGGTGGGCGCGATGTTGCCGATGGCTTTGAGCAGCTTGGCGATCTCCGGTCCGTTGCCTACGATGCCCTGGATGATCAGATCGTTCTTCAACGAGAAGGACTGCTCGGTCAGCGGGCGCGGCATCTTGCCGTGGCTTTCATAAGGTGCGGCAATGAAGGACGCGCGGAACTGCGCGCTGCTGACGTCAATGAACGCGCTGCGCAAGCGGTCCAGCTCATGGAAAATGCGTTCGCGTTCCCCGGGCCCCAACGAGCCAATCTTCGTCACCTGGACCTTGAGGGCCTCAATCCGCGCATGGCTCTCCTTGATTAGCTCGCCGACATCCGCCGCGGCGCTAGGCTCCGGCCACGAGGAGGGAACGTACTCAAAACCGTTAACCTTGACGCTTTCTGTTAATTCCACGGCCCCATCCTTGTTCAAGCTGCGCCCGCCAAATCCACTCACCTCAACCAGATAAAGGCTTCCGTTGACTCAACAGTTCCAGCCGGCAGTGGAACCCTCCCCACGATACACCCCACCGTGCAGACTATCCCTGGGAGATTATTTGTCAAGCGGGGTATGTGCGGGATGTCGCCCCAAGCCTCAAGCCTAACGCCGCACATCGTACGCGAACAGGTCGTTCAGATGCCGGATGTACAGTCTTCCGCCGCAGACCACCGGATGCGACAAGCACGGAGGACTCTCGCCCCAAGGCGGATGGAACCGGCTGATGATCTTCGCCTGCTGCGGGGCGATGTCCACCAGCGCCAGTGGGCCATCGTTGCCCAGGCAATACAGCAGGCCGTCAGCATAGGTGATCGAGACCTTGCCGATCTCGCTGGCATTATACATCGTCTTGCCGGTGGCGAACTCGGCGCAGACCAGACCTTTCTTGTAGAGGCGGCAGCCGCTGCCATAGAGATAGCCGTCCAGGAACAGCACGCCGCCGTGGCAATTGTCCAGGTCCGTGCCGAACCAAGCTTCCGTGACGCTCTGGCCATCAGGGTTGATCCTGACCATGCGCCCCCCGGACTTATGTCCGGCAGTGACGTACACGCAGCCCTCGTGAAACAACGGCGCGGTGACGTTCTGGTCGCAAGTGCCCTCGTGCTTGTGGCTCCAGAGCAGTTTCCCGGTGGCCACGTCCACGCTCAGCACGCTCGTCCGCGCCAAGGCAATGAACTGGCGCACGCCATTATGAGTCACCAGCAGCGGCGACGAATAGCCGGGGCCGTCTTGAATCTCCGTATTGGCCCAGAGGGTGGCGCCGGTCTTTTTGTCGAGGGCCACTACCCTGCCTTTGGCGCCGCCGGGCATGCAGAGCAGCGCATCTTTTTCAATGATGACGTTCTCGGCGTAGCCCCAGAAGTTATGTTGCGCCGCGAACCGGCCCTCCAGGTCCACGGACCACAGCGGCTGCCCCGTCGCGGCTACGTAGGCCGACAGCCGTCCGGTGGCATTGAGTTGATAGACGGCCCCATCGTTCCAGGTGGGCGTGGTGCGCGCGCCGGGCTGTGCGCCTTTCCAGGCCTTGCCGTTGGCGGCTTTCCACTTCAGCTTGCCGTCCAGGTCCAACGCCAGCAGCGCCTCTTCATCCCCGAAATCGCCCGTGGTAAAGAGCAGCCCCTCGGCCAGCGACACGCCGGCATACCCTTTGCCGCACGGGGAGAAGCTCCAGAGCAGTTTCGGCCCTTCTTTGGGCCATTCCTTGAGCAAGCCGGTCTCGCGCGCCATGTTGTCGCGCCTTGGACCGTGGAACTCCGGCCAGAATGGCTCTTCCCCGCGCGCCAGGGCCGCCAGCAGCACTGCCAGGATTAGACTCTTCTTCATAAGATGACGAGTGTAACCTGCTCGCGGGGAACGTGAAATGCAAAATGGAGTCCTCTGCACTTCGCGCTCCGCGTCTCGGCTGTCACTTTCTGCATTTTACTCAAGGCTGAGTACACGATACTTACAACTCGGCGCTTGTGCGAGAGGGAGAACCATGCCAGAGACAGCCAAGCTGATTGTGGAGGGCAAGACCTACGAACTGCCTGTTGTGGTCGGCACTGAAGGCGAGAAGGCGATTGATATCACCAAACTGCGCAGCCTGACCGGTTATATAACCCTTGACGAGGCCTTTGCCAACACGGGCTCTTGCGAAAGCATGATCAGCTTCATTGACGGCGAGAAGGGCATCCTGCGCTATCGCGGCATACCCATTGAGGAACTGGCGGCCCACTCGTTCTTCACCGAAACGGCCTACCTCCTCATGTACGGGAATCTGCCCGACAAGGCGGAACTGGAGCGCTTCTCCGAGAGGCTGAACACCTCGTCGCTGATCCACGAGGACATGCTGCACTTCTTCACTGGGTTCCCGAAAGACGCGCATCCTATGGCGATCCTGACCACGGTGGTGGCGTCGCTGTCCACCTTCTACCCGGTGCCCGACGAACTGACTCCCGAGCAGGAAGAGCGGATCGTCGCCAACCTGATGTCGCAGGTCCGCACCATCGCGGCCTTCTCCTACAAGAAATCCATTGGCGAGCCGGTCGTGTACCCCTCGAACAAGCGCAAGTTCGTGGAGAACTTCCTGTTCATGATGTTCTCCTCGCCGGTCAAAGACTATCACCCGGATACCGCGCTCATCCGCGCCGTGGACACGCTCTTGCTGCTGCACGCCGACCACGAGCAGAATTGCAGCACGTCCACCGTGCGTTTGGCCGGGTCCAGCCTGGCCAATGTGTACTCGGTAGTCTCGGCGGGGATTTGCGCCCTGTGGGGCAAGCTGCATGGCGGCGCGAACCAGGAAGCGGTCGAGATGCTGGAGCACATCCGCAACACCGGCTGCAGCCCGGAGCAGTTCGTCGAGCGCCTCAAGGCCAACAAGGAGCGCCTGATGGGCTTCGGCCACCGCGTCTACAAAAACTTCGACCCGCGCGCCAAGATCATGAAGCAGCTCTGCCATGAACTGCTGAGCCGGCCTGAGATGCAGGACCCCTGTTTTGACATCGCCATGAGGCTGGAGGAGATTGCGCTGCGGGACGAGTACTTCTTGAGCCGCAGCCTCTATCCCAACGTGGACTTCTATTCCGGCCTGATCCTCAAGGCGGCGGGTTTCCCCTTCAACATGTTTACCGTGCTCTTCGCTATCGGCCGCATGCCGGGGTGGCTGGCGCAATGGCGCGAAATGCGGAAATCCCTCAGGATTGCCCGGCCGCGGCAAATCTATCAAGGTCCTGCCTTGCGGCATTATGTGCCCCTGACACAACGGAAGTAACGTTCGTGGAGCGTGGCACGTGGTTCGTGGTTCGGGCGCGCTCCACGCTCCACGCTCCACGGTCCACGCTCCACGATCCACGAATCACGCTCCCCGCCCAAGCAGATAAATCCCTTCGAGCCTTTCGGCCATGAGCTTCTCGTCATAGAGTTCCTCGGCCCGTTTGCGTGCGGCGCGGCCCAGCCGCGCGGCGCGCTCCGTGTCTTGCAGCAGCGAGGCCAGAGCGCCGGCCAGCGCCTCGGGATCGCCGGGGGGAACCAGCAAGCCGGTCGCGCCGTCCTGG
>JBEKKG010000031.1:0-18358 GCA_050010835.1 Planctomycetota bacterium | reverse complement strand
TGGCGAAGGTCCCCGGCGTTGCTTTCTGGCACGAGGGCCAGCTTAACTGTACTCCCGATCGGCCGCTGCTCACCGATCTGGACCGGCTGCCCCAGCCCGCGCGGGACCTGCTGCACATTCGCCGCCACACCTATATGTTCACCTCGCGCGGCTGTCCTTTCCGTTGCGTCTTCTGTTCGTCCAGCCGCTACTGGAAGAACGTCCGCTTCTTCTCGGCTGATTACGTGGTGGATGAGATCCAGCGGCTGGCGCGCGACTACAACGTGCAGATGATCAGCTTCTTCGACGATCTGTTTACCGCCAAGCTGGCGCGCGTCGAGGAAATCGTCAGGCTTCTGGAGAAGCGCGGGCTCCTGGGCAAGATCCGTTTCACCTGCAATTGCAGGGCTGACACGGTCACTCCCGAATTGGGGCGCCTGCTGGTGCGCATGGGGTTTGTAAGCGTAGGCATGGGTCTCGAGTCCGGAAACCAGCCCAACCTCTGCTACCTCAAAGGAGAACGCGCCACCGTTGCACAGAACCTGAAGGCCATCAACGGCCTGAAGGAGGCCGGCCTGCACGTCAACGCGTCCTTTGTGATCGGTTCGCCGCAGGAAACACGCGAGCAGGTCCTCGAGACCTACAGCTTCATCCGCCACAGCCGCCTGGACTTGTTCGATGTCTACCTCCTCACGCCCCTCCCAGGCACGCCCGTATGGGAGCTGGCCAAACAGCGCGGCCTCGTCTCCGACGACATGCCGGACTGGTCGCGCCTCGACGTCAACGCTTACCGCGATCCCGAACGTGCCATCATTCTGTCCGAGACGCTCCGCGCCGATGAACTGCTCGCGCTCTACCGCAAGTTCCTCCGGCTGCGCTGGTGGTGGAACACCGCTCACATCTGGAACCACCCTCTGCGCGGCGAAGTCCCGCGCCTGGCCTGGAAGCTCCTGCAGGATTGGGGCTCGCGTACGTGGCGCAGGCTGGCCAAGAGTCCGGCCGAGACACGGGGACACGGGGACGCGGGGACACGGGGACACGGGGAGAGCAGATGACAGCGTCTCCGTGTCCCCGTGTCACCACCGCGCGCGGGTTCGGCCCTTGCATTCCAGACCGGATGCCGGCAAGATGGGGGCGTTCATAAGAGAGGAAGCGCCTTTATGAACGAAACGAAAACAAGAGTCCTGGTAACTGGCGGCGAGAGCTAGATTACCGGCGATGAAACCTCCGTTTCTCCTGAAGGTGTATTACGTTCTGACGGCTCCAATCGCCGTGTACTTCATCCTGAAGTCGAACGCAGTGCATCCTGCCTATCGCCTGACACTATTCCGGAAGCTCTGGCTGGGATGGCGCATGTTCTGGAACCACCTGCGTATCCCAAGCGGCAGCAACTACAAGTCGCATCTGGCGATGGCTCTGAAGATCCTTGAGACGCCGCCGGAAGTTGAGGGCTGTGTCGTTGAGTGCGGCACATGGAAGGGAGTCTGGGCAGCCAATATGTCACTGGTCTGCCGGATCACCAACCGCAAGCTCAAGATATACGACTCCTTCGCGGGACTGCCCGAGGGCAAGCCGGGAGACCGGGAAGCCAAGAAGTACAAAGCAGGCGAGTACTGCGGGACAATCGAGGAGGTGCAAGCCAACATCCGGCGCTATGGCGCAATCGAATGCTGTGAGTTCGTTAAAGGCTGGTTCGATCAGACACTGCCGTCGCTGCAAGCCCCGGTTCTTCTGGCGTTCATTGACGTGGACCTGGAGGCAAGTCTGGACACCTGCGTCAGATGCCTATGGCCGCATCTTGTTGACAACGGCTACATCTTCATTGACGAGTTCGTACTCACGGATTACTGTGCGCTCTTCTACTCGGAAAAATGGTGGCAGGTGAATTTCGGGCGCACGCCTCCCGGGCTCATCGGTGCGGGAACCGGGTTGGCTTTGGGGGAATACTACATTGGTCCCTGGGAGGAACGCGGGGCCCACCCGCTCCAACATGCGAACGGCGCCGCCTACACGTGCAAGGACATGTCGGGGTACTGGGCATATTACCCGCTTGCACTTTGCACACAGACATCGAAGATGTCTGTGCCACCCGCGCCGGCGGCGCACGAATAGCCCCGAGCCGTAAGAGCGCGGGCAGGTTCGTGGCCCCGCAGGCCGTCAGCCAGTGTGAGTTGCCCGATGTTTTATGAATCCATCAACATTCCACTGTGGCGCGCCCTGCGGGAGATTCGCGGAAAGGCCGTCTTGGATGTCGGATGCGGCACGGGGGCCTTGGGCGAACTGCTGCAACAAAACGGCAACACCGTCGAAGGAATCACCTGGTCGGCGGAGGAAGCGCGGATCGCAGCGGCACGGCTGGCGAAAGTCTACGTGTTCGACCTGAACAGCGCGGAACGCCACCGCACCGAGCTGCGGCGCAGTTACGACATGCTCGTATTCGCGGATGTGCTGGAGCACCTGCTGGCCCCCCGTGGCACCTTGGCGGCGCTCTTGCCGCTGCTAAGCCCGGGAGGCAAGGTTTACGTTTCGCTGCCGAATATCGCCTGTTTCCATGTCCGGTTGGGCCTGCTTTGCGGTGGCTTTGAGATGTCGAAGAGCGGCGGCGCTCTGGACGAAACGCACCTGCATTTTTACACACTGAAGACCGCCCGTGAGTTGTTGCGCGGCGCGGACCTGGAAATCGAGAAAGTAGATTTCGTCCCGGCGCCGTCGGTCTGGTTCTACCAAGCTTTCCTGAAGAAAGCGTCTTCAGAACCGCCGGAGCGCATGGCGGGCCGGAAGGATTTCCGGTTTTACGAGCGGTGGGTGTACCCTCTCGAACACCTCGTCGCCTCGGCCTGGCGGACGCTGCTGGCGCAACAGTTCGTTTTCGTGTGCCGCAGCGCCGCGGAGAAGCCGGGCGGCGCCGCGGCCGGATAGGCGCGGGCGGAGCCCGGCTATTTTCTGAGGATGCTGGCGGCTGCCTTGAGCTTGGCCAGCAGGTCACGCAGGCCCGTCAACCGACGCAGCCTTTTCAGTATATAGGACGGCCTGAAATAGAACCTGAAATAGGCGCGCCGGACCTCCCGCTCCAATTGCGCGCGCGTAAGGTGCGGATAGGAAATGAAAGACTGCTTCATCGGGTCGATCGCCTGGTATTCCGGCGCGATCATCCAGCCCTTTTCCCTGGCCAGGCGATTGAACTCGGTGTGCGGAAACGGTGTGCACACTGAGATGAGCGCGAAATCCGCGTCAAGCCTGATCGCCTCCGCCACGGTGTGCCGGATCGTCCCGATAGTCTCCAGCGGGCAACTGCCCAGCAGAATGTTGATCTCGCTCTGGATGGCGTACTTCTTCAGGTTCCCGACCGCCTTGTAGATCATCTCGACCTTCACGTCCTTCTTGATGTAGTCCAGGATTTCCTGGTTGAAGGATTCGACCCCCAGGGCCACCAAAGCACAGCCGGCCTCCGCCATTTCCTTGACGATACCCTCGTTCAACAGGCGATCTACGCGGGCGAGGCAGGCCCACTCCATGTCCAGCCCTTTCAGCCCCGCCATCAGCTCTAAAGTGCGCGGCTCGCTCCAAAGGAACTGATCGTCGAGGACAAAAAAGGAACGGTACCCGGCCTCCTTCATCTGTCTGATCTCGGCCAGAATGTTGCCGGCGCTTCTCATTCGCACCGGCGGCTTTCTGCGGTCCTTGTCAAGGTTGCGGTATTCAATCTCCCGCGCAAAATCCAGGGAGTTGGGAACGCAGTAATAGCAGCGATTGGCGCAGCCGCGTGAGGCGACAATGGCCGTGTAGGGGCGCCGCGAAAGCTTAGGGTTGTAATACGCCGTCCCGCCGGTCAAAGAGCGGTCGGGGAATGGCAGCCGGTCCAGGTCTCCGATGATGGGCCGGGGGGCGTTGTGGATTACGCGCCCGTCCTTCCAATAACTGATCCCCAGGACCTGCGACAGGTCTTCCCCCCGGACGATTTTTGGCGCGGCCTCCCGCACGGTGTCGTCCGGTTCGCCCCTCACCACCACTGAGTCTTCGGCCACGAACTGCTCCGGGCCGCTGGTCGGCTCAGTGGCCAGGAACACAAACCGCGCTTTCGGCCTGTATTTCCTTACGATGTCGCGGGCCAGCAGGTCCGTTTTCTTCGACAGGAATACGGTATAAAAGAGATAGAGCTGGCTGTCGTCGCCGGCTAGCGAGGCCTCGAATTCCTCTCGTGACCGCTTGCCGCCGGCAAAATCCTTGAGCTGCACTTCAAAGCCCGTTTCTTTGAGGATGGCTGCCAGGATCAACACAAAGATGTTGGGTGACGGATAAATACCGTAGTTGCAGCCGAAGATGCGCTCCGCCGCAAGGGCGCCGTCAAGAGGTGGTGGCGTCAGAAAGGTTGCCTTCATGCGCTGCGCGGAGTGCGGCCTCAGGGCTGCCTCCTGAGCGTAAGCAGGAAGAGCTTCACCACCAGCGGGCCCGGCAGCAGCGCCAATAATCTCTCCAGCCAGCATCTGATTCTCTCTCTCGCTCCCCACGTGCCCATGCCCTGTTTGAAGTGACGCTCCTTGACCTCAATCCCCATCAAGAGCGTCTTTCTGACCGCGTGGGCCTTGTTTGCCTGGGGGTGGATGCGATAGCGCAGGAGCGGCTCCTGGAGGTTGTAAAACTTGCCGCCCGTCCCAAGCATCCGGCACCAGAGGTCCCAGTCCTCCAACGGCGCTTCCTGTTGGTAGCCCTTAACCGCCATTGCCGCCGCTCTTCTGAACATGACGGACGGATGCGCCAGCGGGCAGTAGATGCGCATGGCCTTGGCTATCTCCTCGTGCTGCTCCGCGAACCGCCGGTATCCGAGCGTCCTGCCACGCTCATCAATGACCTCAATGTTCGTCCCGCTGACCCACACGGCAGGGCGCTCTTCGAGGAAACGCAACTGCTTGCCGATGCGTGCGGGCAAAGCGATGTCGTCGGCATCCATCCGGGCGACATACGTTCCGCGACATAGCTGCAAGCCCTGGTTAAGCTGCTCGAGCAGCGAGGTCCTCTGCTTGTTGAGGTGATAGCGCACGCGCGCATCCGCGAAAGATTCAACGGTGGCTTGACCCGGTTGCGGGCTAGGATCTTCCACGATCACGAGTTCCAGCTTGGAATAGTCCTGCTCGAGAATGCTCTGCACCGCCTCCCGCAAAAAGGCCGGATCGGGCTTGTAGACCGGAAAAAGCACTGACACTGGAGGGCTGTCTGGGGACGCGTACATGTGACGTAGCTTCCTCCCTGAGCAACGGCATTGACTATACAAAAAGGCTCTTTGGGTGCAAGCATAGGCGCGCCCAGACAATCCGCCGGCATATGGTTCACCAGGATGACGGACACCCCCGCCATGCGTCCAGCCTTCTGCTCCACACCTGGCTGGGGTGATAAATCCTAAACAGCGGCGGCCTGGAATACAACTGCCCTGGCGCTTCAGAACCCTGCAAACCACATTTAGACCTGGATTTTGAAATGCAAAATAAAGCAACGCGGCTAAGATGCCGGGCCAAGGGCCTGCCGCGGAGGGCGGTGGGCAGAAATCCGGGGTGGGATCGTTACTTTTCTAGGGAGGGGCCGCTCATGGCTTTCACGTTGCCAGCTTTGCCGTATGCACACGATGCTCTGGAGCCCGTCATTGACAAGCTGACTCTGGAGATTCACCACGGGAAACACCACAACGCCTACGTCACCAACCTGAACAAGGCGCTGGAGCCTTACCCGGACCTGCAGAAACTCTCGCTTGAGGAACTCCTGGCCAATGGGTGCGGGAGGGTGCCCGAAGCCGCGCGCCAGGCCGTGATCGGCAATGGCGGCGGCACCTGGAACCACAACCTTTACTGGGTCGTGATGGGGCCGCAATGCGGCGGCGAGCCGAAGGGGAAACTGGCCGAGGCCATCAAGAGCACCTTCGGCAGTTTCGCCGGGCTCAAGGAGAAGATGATCGAAGCCGGCCTCAAACGCCTGGGCAGCGGCTGGTCCTGGCTGGTGAAGAACAAGGAAGGCAAACTGCAGGTCTACTCCACGCTCAACCACGATTCGCCAATCATGGAGGGCAAGACGGCCATCTTCGTGATTGACGTTTGGGAGCACGCTTACTACTTGAAGTACCAGAACCGGCGCGCGGACTACCTCAACGCCATCTGGAACCTGACGAATTGGCGGGAAGTCGAGAAACGGTACGGGCAATAGGAGGGGGAAGCACAGACATGCAGCCAAAAGTACGATGTGGAGTGATTGGTGCTGGCGCCATCGGCTTGGACCACCTGGCGGGCTTTAAGAAACACCCCCAGGCGGAAGTTGTCGCGGTCGCCGAAGTACACCCGCAGAGGCGCCAGCACGCGGCCGAAAAGTTCAAGCTCGAAAAGGCAGTTGAGGATTACCACGACTTGCTCAAGGACAAGAGCATTGACGTGATCTCCATCGCGCTGCCGAACTACTTGCACGAGAAGACCGCGCTCGAGGCGCTCAAGGCGGGCAAGCACGTCATGCTCGACAAGCCTATGGCGACCTCGGCGCGCGAAGCCCAGCGGATCATTGACGCCTGGCAAGAGAAGAAGACAGTCTTCATGGTGGGCATGAATTTCCGCTTCAACAGGGAAACCCAGATGGTGCGCGAGTACGTCAAGAACGGCACCCTGGGCGACGTGTATCACACACGCGCGCACTGGCTGAGGCGCAGCGGCATCCCGCGCATCGGCTCCTGGTTCACGCAGAAGCAGTACGCCGGGGGCGGCTGCTGTTATGACATCGGCGTGCATCTGCTCGACTGCGCGCTGCATTGCATGGGCAACTTCGACGCGGAGTGCGTCAGCGGGCAGGTCTCCGCCAAGTTCGGCCCGCGCGGCCTGGGTGACGGCACGTGGGGCCTGGGCGAGATTGATCCGAAGAAGCCTTTCGACGTGGAAGACCTGGCCGTCGCCATGATCAAGCTCAAGGGCGGCAAGACCGCGCTCCTGGAGATAAGCTGGGCCCTGCACGCCGACGGCGGCAAGGACCACGGCATTGATCTGTATGGCACGGAAGCGGGCGCCTCCCTGTTCCCGGCCAGAATTCTGCGCGTCCGCGGGAACAACTATGAAACCATCACGCCGGACATGAAGAGCCTGCCGGTGCCCGAAGACCGCATGGTCCACTTCATTGACTGTGTGGTCAAGGGGCTGCCGCCCTTGGTGCAACCGGAGGAGTCGCTTAAGATCCAGAAAATCCTGGATGGGATTTACGAATCGTCCAAGACCGGGAAAGAAGTGCGCATCCGCTGAGCGCGGTTTGGGGGTCTTGTTAACCACAGAGAAACAGAGGCACAGAGAAAGGATTTTGCAAAAACTTGAGTCTTGGCGTTCTCTGTGTCTCTGTGGTGAACGTGGCCGTTCAAGGAGGGGAAGATGGCGAAGAATCTGATTGCATGCCGGCCTGGGAGTTACGGCCAATACAGTGCGGAGGCGTTCCAGCATCTGCCGGCCGCCGGCATCAAGCACGTGGAAATTGACGTGCCGCCCGAGGACCAGTGGGCGGCGAAAAAGGCGGCCTTGAAGGAGCACGGGTTGAAGGTCTCCAGCGTGGCCGGCGGTGTGAACCTGTCCAAGCCAGCGGAGGTGGCCGCGTTCACGCGCCTGGCGCGGGCGGCCAAGTCATTCGGAGCGAAGATTATTTTCCTGAGCGTCAATACCGGCGGGCAACCGCTGGAGGAATGTTACCGCGCCTTGCGGGAACTCGGTGAGACGGCCAAAGCCTGCGGGGCGACAATCGGCATGGAAACCCACCCGGACATGGTTACGAACGGAGACGTCGCGGCAGCAACCATGAACGGCGTGAACCATCCCAACGTGAAGCTGAACTACGACAGCGCCAACATCTATTACTACAACGAAGGCATTGACGGCGTGGCGGAGTTCAAGAAGTTCCTGCCCTGGCTGGGCTCAGTACACCTCAAAGAGACGAACGGCAAGCCTAAGACCTGGTACTTCCCCGGCCTGCACGAGGGGGAAGGCATCGTGAACTTCCCCGAAATCTTCAGGCTGTGCAAGGAAGCCAACTTCACCGGCCCGTTCACGTTGGAGATCGAGGGCTGCGAAGGGGAGAAACTCACGCTGGAGCAGGTTTGCGCGCGGGTGGCGAACTCCGTGACGTACCTGAAGTCCATTGGGGCGGCCGGGTAAGCGCGCCACGGAGGTGCGAACAGAGCCTGCTGGGACTATGTTCCAATTGAGCTCTGTTGAGGCATCAGAGCCCGGGACGTTGTTCCTTCACGGGGGCGCCTGGCGCCGGCTCGATGACCGAGACAACGATAAGATACTTGGCCGCGTTTGCCAGCTTGCCGTGCACCGTCAGTTTCTTGGTGTCATTGCGCTTGAGCGCTTCGGTGACTTCTTTGAGGCCTTTCTCAACCTTGACCAGGTACGTTTGGTTGGGTTTCATGTCGCTTTCATCCGTGACGAACGTCCCGATGACATCGGGGTTGGTTTGCGCGGAGGGGTCGGCGGGCAGCAGAAACGTGCCGTGAAACATGCGTTGGCTCTGCACCCCTCCGTTGCGGCGGCGATCCATGTCATCCTGATTTTCTTGCGCGGCTTGATCCGCTTCGGCCTTGGCGTCGGGAGGCTTGTCGGCCGCGTGCGTCAGCGCCGTGCCCGCGAGGCCGGCCGTGAGACCGAGGAAGAACAGGGGAAGCACCCAACTTGTGCCGCGCGCGTTTCTACTCATTTGCCGCTCTCCTTCTCCGAAGACTCCGGCGCCGCACGCCCTGCGTGCAATCTTCATCATCCCCGGTTGAGGCCGTGCCTCAAAGCAACTCCGCCGGGAAGTCCAGATTAGAGCCCGTGGCGTTGTTCCTTCACGGGCGCGCCCGGCGCCGCCTCGATGACCGAGATAGCGATAAGATACTTGCCCTGGTTCCGCACCTTGCCATGCACCGTTACTTTCTTGGTGTCATTGCGCTTGAGCACTTCGATGACTTCCTTGAGGTTCTTCTCAACCTTCACCAGGTATGTTTGGTTGGGTTTCATGTCGCCTTCATCCGTGACAAGCGTCCCGATGACATCGGCGTTGGTTTGCTTGGAGGAGTCGGATGGCAGCAGGAACGTACCGTGAAACATGCGTTGGCTTTGCAGCCCACCTTTGCTCCGGCGATCCATTTCATCGTCATCTTCTTTCTTGGCCGCATCCGCCTCGGCTTTGGCGTCGGGGGGCTTGTCGGCGGCCAGCGTCAGCGCCGTACAGGCGAGGCCGGCCGTGAGACCGAGGAAGAACAGGGGAAGCGCCCTGCTGGTGCCACGCGCGTTTGTGCTCATTTGTCGCTCTCCTTCTTCGAAGACTCTTGCACCCTACATCCTGCATGCAATCTTCAGCATCTCCGCTTGAGGCCGTGCCTCAAAGCAGCTCCGCCGGGAAATACACGCTAAATGTTGCCAAACTTACGGCGTTCCTTCACGGGCTCGCTCGGCCCCGATTCAATGACCATCATAACGATGAGGTACTTGGCCTGGTTCCGCAGCTTGCCCATCACCTGCACCTGCTTGGCGTCAAAACGCTTGAGCACTTCGACAATTTCCTTCTTGCGTTTCTCTGCCTTCACCAGGTACGTCTGGTTGGGCTTCAGGTCGTTCTCACCCGTGACAAGCGTCCCGACGACATCGGGGTTGGTTTGCTCGGAGGGATCGGACGGCACCAGAAACGTACCGAAGAATATGCGCTGCTTCTGGCCCGTCCTGCCCGCGGCGCGATCCGCGGTTTCCTGCGCATCTTCTCTCGCAGCTTCCTGTGCTTCCTCCTCTGCCTCTGCTTTGCTATCCTTCTGCTTGTCTTTGTCCTCCTCGGCATGCGTTAGCGCCGTGCCCGCGACACCGGTGCTGAGACCGAGGAAGAGCAAGGGAAGCACCCAGCTCTGGCCATACGCGATTTTGCTCATTTGCCGCTCTCCTTCCCCGCACTGCCGGCAGGATGCCGGCAGCCCCAGAAGATCACATTCTATTCGGTCACCTCACGGAATTCCAGCAACCGCGCCGGAACCAGATAGGTCACGGAGATGCCTTCGAAGACCGGCGTATCCAGCAGGTACTGCTTGTTAATGTCCACGCAGGGATTCTTGTCGGAATTGAGAACTCCGCCGCCTGGATCAACTAGGGGATCAACCGGGTAGCAGAAGCGCACGCGGTAACGAAGCTGGTGCGTATACACCAACACGGGATTATCGGCTGTTCCGAGGACGTTGAAGATGGCGGGATCGGTAAAGGTCTTCTTGCCCAGCACGGTCGGAACGCTGCTCCCGCCGCTGTCCTGCAACAATTCTATCTCCACGCCGCGGCCGCATTGGGGCTGGGCCTTCGCGTTCGTATAGATCCAAGGGGCCGGGCGGCTGACGCTGTAATACATATTGGGCGGCTTGCCGGTGCCATCAGTATCGTACGTGTCATCATTGTATTTGATGTAATCGAAGGGCCCTTTGAACGGGACTTGTACTTGCGTCTGGGACATCGCGTTAAAAGTCAGACTCTCTTGTCTTACAAAATTCTTGCTCAGGCCTGGCGTCTTGTACTCGCACATGAAGCGCGGCGTGAAGACGTTCCAGCTTACGCGCACCACAGCCACATTCTGGCCGCCTTGGGTCTTGTCGAAGCCCTTGAGGGACTGGAGCAGAGTCTGCGAGGTGAACGTGGGCGGGCCGCCGCCAACGGGCGGCGCGTTTCTGTTGTTGGGGCTGGGCGGCAGATAGTAGCGGCTGGTCTGCATTTCGCGGACCACGCGGTCCTTGCTGTAATCGGCCTGCATGTAACCTGCGCCGCCGGTGGGGAGGAGGGGGGGTGGGGCGTTGCCGGAGGGTGTGGGGGCGATGTTGTCCTTGAGCACTGTATCCTTGTTGGATATCTTAAGCTGGTCAATGACGGCATAGGTCCCGTCTTCGGGCATGTTGTGCCAATGCCAAAACAGGGAACAAGCGCCCAACACACCTTGGTTGCTGTAAGCTTGAGCCGGGTTGAAGGGCTGGTTATAGACTGGGTTGCCATAGTTCAAGTTATTCATGCCGAAGGATTTCAGCGAGTAACTCGTAGCGTTCGGGTCCGGGGCGATCTTCCCATAAGGGTCAGCCCACACCCATTTCACATCCTGCCCTTCTGCGATGTTATCCGGTATAGGATCGGGGTGTGAAACTGAATTGGGGCCGCCCTGGACATCGCGAGCGTCGCCAGTGCTGCTGTAAGTATAGCCGGTCGTGGGCGTGCACGTCCTATAGCTCCAGAACAGATCGGGCATCCAGGTCTGCTGGCCCTCGGGGGTCAACGAAGTGTCAATGAAGGGCCGCACATAATGCAGGGTGATGTTCATATTTTTCTGGTTCTGGAAATCGCCCTGGCCGGGAGGGAGCCAGTGGCCGCGCGGACCAATGGCTTCGGTATCTGTAGTTTGAGCGCCGTAGTGGGAGCGGAAACCGAGATAATTCCAGCGGAAAGGCTGCATGCGGAAACCTGGCGATTCATTGGGGCACGACTTCGCATTTACGAAAGCATAGCCGCCGTGCAAGAACGAACCGTAGATCCACTGGTCCGTGCCGCCTCCCGGAGGTCCATTGGCCAAGTCGTGCCCGGCCAGGGCGAACAGGTCGTTAAGCTCGTTGCGATTGCCGCAAATATCCAGTCCGGAACTGGAATCCACGGAAGTCCACTTGTATTGTCCCAGCTTCTGGAAGAAGAAACCGCCGCACCACCTGGCCATGTGCGGGTTGCCGGGGTTGAAGAACTCGTGGTTCCTCATATCATTGCCATGCCAAGCGGGTTTGACCCACATGGAGATAATGTTGCCATCCCTTGAGTCAGGCTGGAAGTTAAGTTTTTGGGGGCTTATGTTCCCCTGCGCCTGGCGGTTAGGACCCACAGTGAACAGGTATTTGAGCGTGGAGTTGGTTCCAGCCACGCCAGGACCGCTCAGGTACACGCCATCGGTCCTGAGGGACCCCATGCGCAAGATGACGTTGTTCCAAAAGGACGGGCTCTCAGCAGTGGCACCCAGTTTAAGTGGCATCAGGGCGGCGGAAACACCGAGGAACGGATACACCCAGCGGACATTGGTTTTGTCAGTCTGCCAATTCTGGAATATGCTTTTCCCATCATACAGCGGGAGCCCGGGGTCGGTAACGATGAGGGTGTCGTTGAGCCGCCCGAGCAACCCAATGCATTGCACGCAGCGGTGCTTGTAACCGTCGCCGGTGTATTGGTTCTGGACAGGGTCGAACGCACAGGGCCACTTGGCCTGTTCGCGGCCGTTGCCCAGACAGGTTGAAGTATCCAGGTCGCCGTCATAAGTGGCCAGAAAACAATCCTCGTCGCCGCCCTGACTCGTATCGAACGAGGTGTTGTTCTTGGCCAGGGTAATCGTGCCATCGTAACGCGCAGGCAAAATGCGATTGGCCAGGACTTCCGGCACGTCAATCGGCTTGGCCTGCGGATCGTAAGAGTTCTGGCGCTTATTGCCGTATGCGTCCAGAGGATCGTTGTCTCCCGTCCCGACTGACGACACCAATTCCTTGTTGAGTGGATTAGTGGGCGGGAGGCCATCTATACCGTTGCGGGCCTTGAGCGGGAGGAGCGGTTCGGGCCCTGTGACCAGGCCTTTGCGCTCCACTAGACCTGAGGCATCGCGCGCCAATTGTCCACTATAGCCAACCATTGGCGCGGTGCGGTCGCCAAACGCTTTCGAGATCGTCCCCTGCACGAACTGCGCCTGGGTGGATTCCCGCCAGACGTCGTAAATCTTGACCAAGGCGTAGAACTTGCGCTCGGAGAGCACTTCTCCGCCCTTGACGACCTGGCCGATGGAGATGACCTCGAAAATCCCGTTGGAATCGAAGGAGAATTCGGTCGTGGAGCGGTTCAGGTCGGTCTTGTCTATCATCTCGTCCGACTTGTAGCGGAAGTTCCTGGTGATGTACGCGCCCGTGATAAAATTGCCGTTGACGTCTTTCTGCCCGGACTTTAGCGGAGGAGCGGCCCCGCCCCATCCTTTTGAGCTGGGGTCCACTACGGCGGTGCAGATGGGGACACTGGAGGCACTGATGGGATCGGCCGGGGGCACGTCCACGGTGAAGGGGTTTGGACGAGGCACGGGCACGGGTGTGGGGCCGGGGAGGGGGCCGGGAAGGTAGCTGCCACTCGGCTGCGAGTCGGTGTAGATCATCAGCGGTTCCTGTTCGGTGAAGTTGCGGCCCCAGCGGTCTATCCATTCGATATTGGGATTGAACTTGAGGATAGCCGTTTTGTTGTTGAAGTTGGCCATGAGCATCGGGGCCAGCTTGGCTTTGTGATATTCGTCGGTGGCATCCATTTTGCCGTTGTTGTTCAGGTCTTTCCAGCCGCCCTGGTAACGCAGGTCGTCCCAAGGCTTGATCGCCCTAAAGTACAGGTCGTCCCAGTTCGTGAAGGGGCCGCGGAGCAGGCCGGTGTTATTCTTCGTGGGGGACCCCGTGGCCGGATCAATGTACTTATACGCGGGCTGCGCCGGATCGGTCTGCCGCGCCATGAGGATCCAGTAGGCCAGTTCATGGGCATCGGTCATGTTGGCCTGTGTTTTCCTCTGTGCGTCCAAGGTCATGGGGGCGAAATTCGGTTTACCCAAGTTATTATAGTTGTTGATATAGGACACGTCATAGATGGCCGGCGGCAGCGGCAATCCCAAACTTATCTTGCTGCCGCCCAAAACGCGGGTGAGCGTCAACTTGCCGGAGGCCGCTGGAATGCGCTTCAGCCCCGCCGGCGTGAGGAGGTAGGGCTGCACGCCTTGAGGGTCCCATGACTTCCACTTGTTGCGCGTCGTTTGCACATCCGCATCCGTGGCCATCGCCAACGGATGCCCGTGCTGGACATTGATGCCCAGCAACAGGGCAATCAGCACTTTGTCAGTCGCGGTATTGACGTTGACTGGCGCGCGGTGGATGCACAGCGGATGCTGGGAGTAATCTATTTTAGGATTGTTCACCAGCGTGCCGTTCAGGTTGGTCTTTGGGAAGGTCAATGTATTGACCGGCGGCGGGTTGTCCGGGTATGAGAACTTCAAGTCCTTGCCGTTGACATCCACCAGCATGGCGGCCTCATTGGCGATGATCATGTAGGAACTCACCGGCCCCGGCGTGACCGCGAACCCGCCTTCCACTTCGATCCAGTCAATGCCGTTGCTGCGGATGCGGCGCAGTTGCCCCGCGCCGTGCCCGTTCATGATTGAGAGATAGCAGCCGCGCAGCGAACCGCGCAGGTTGGGCGGGTCGTTTACCGGATCGTCAATGACCCAACTCTTGTCCCGGTCAATGGCGTACGTCTTGTTGGCCCCGGTGTCAACGTGGACCCATTCGAACTTGCCCACGCAGACCGTGTTGGTGTCCACCCAGGAATTGATGGTTATGTAAGGGCTGATGGCGGCAAACTTGACTTCAATTTCCAGTTGCTCCAGCGGCAGGTCGGGCGTGGAATTGGCGTTGCGCTCTACGTAGGTCAGCGCATTCTTCACGTCCTCCAGGCTCTGAAACGCGCCATTGCGCGCGCGATAGCCCGCAATGGCGTAGCCGTCCCCGTAGAGCGCGTTGCCGTCACTCCCTCTTAAAGGGCGGTTCGTGCCGGCGAGCTGGGCTGGAGTCAGGGGCGGACCCCCATTCGGTGGCGGGGGCGGGATATTGTTGTTCGCGTCGGTCAAGGTGTAGTAGAGGTCTCTGTTGGCGACCGTGTCATTCTGGTTGTAGGCGGTCTTGTACGCCGTTGCGTCCGGATCGCCCGCAAAGGCCTCGACGTACCAACGCCGCGGCTGCAGCGCATCTGCGTTGGCGGCCACCAAGGGCGGGCCGATAGCACGGCAGAGATTATCCAGAATCACCGCCAGGTTCTCGCCTGCATTGATGTTGATCTTCCCGGCGGCATCCGTGACGCTCAGCGTAAAGCGGTCACTGTTCTGCCCGGCGCTGGCGCCCACGGCCGCCGAATAGCCCAGTATTTGCGTAGGGTCCACAAGCGCTTCGTCAGGGTTGTCTACCACCCCATCATTGTCGTCATCCTGTCCGTTGTGGAGCAACGGGCTGTCAGGGAAGGACACCCGCTTGCTGGCGCCACGCATGTAATCCATTGTGTACCAAGCGTCCGTGGCGCTTTCGGCCTTCCTGAAGGCCTGAGCACGCAACTGAGAGATGCAGAAGTTCACGCCCGCGCGTGCCATCATCTCCGCACGCACGCTGTCCACAAAATGCGTCGAAGATTTGGTCTGCATCAACATCAGCACATAGAAGCCGCTGGCCATGGCCGCGAGAACAGACAATGTCGCCGCCACCAAGATTAACGTAACTCCACTGGTCCTGCTCGTCCTCATGGGCAAATCCCCCTTCGTCCTGATAGTAGGGCCACACCAGTAATTTATGGACAAAGAAATGCAACTTCTTTAGGGGCTGCAAGGCACGTGGACGGAAGGCCCACTACGTCCACAAGAGATATATTTGCCTTTTGCTTTGGAGTGCGGCTGCTTGCCGCCGCTTTGCTCCTGGACGAAACAGGCGCTTGCCCGTTATACTGCGCCTAGTCTGTTTCCTGGATTTTTCCCCGGGGGCATGGCTTGTGGCATTGGGGTATGGGCAGCAGGCGCTCACCGCGCGACACCCGAAACCCAAGGCTCAAAGCCCGAGGAGCAGCCATGAGCGCGCACTTCAAGCTCCTGATGATCTCGGCGATGTACGAAAACGGGGGCAACACCACGCAGCGCCTGCTGGACGGCCACCCGGAGCTCTTCAGCTATCCCTTCGAGTCCCAGACGGGCACAAAGTACGTGCAGGATTATCTGTCCTCGCTGTACCCGTTCAAGTACCGCTGGCCGGTCTTCACGCTGCACGGCACGGCGGCGGAAGACTACGAAGCCATTATTGACGAAGAGTGCAAGGTGCGGCTCAAGACCCCGCAGTCCAGCAAGTTCCGCGATTTTCCGCTCCAGCTTGACGACACGGAGCGCAAACGCCTCTTCATCCAGCACATGCAGGCCAAGGCCCGCTCCCGCGCCAACCTGATGGAAGCTTTCTTTCGCGCCACGAGCGACGCCTGGCATGACTCCAACCGCTCCGGCAAGGAATGGGCTTATGTGGGCTACAGCCCCATCGTGGGCGTGGATGCTGACAAGATCATCCAGGACTTCGAGGACGCGCACGTGCTCAACATCGTCCGCCATCCCTGGCCCGCCTACGCCGATACCAAGAAGCGCGCCGTGCCGCTGTCCCTCGCCCACTACACGACCGGCTGGCTGGTCCACCAGCAACACGCGCTGGCATTTTCCGGGAGGTATCCGGGCCGCGTACACGTCCTGCGCTATGAGGACCTGATTGCGAACCCCGTTGCGGTGCTCTCTCTTTTCCTGAAGAAGCTCGGCATCGGCAGTTCGCCCACCCTGGCCAGGCCCTCATGGAACGGCAAGGCGCTCGAACAGGTCTACCCTTGGGGCGCCATCCGCACGCCTACGCCGGAGGCGAACAAAGCGGCGGCTGACGAATTGTCCGCGGCGGAAAAAGAGGAGATTCGCGCCCATGCCGGACCCTGGCTGAAGGCGTTCGGCTACGAGTAGTTTTGGACATCCACCACAGAGGCCTATCGGCGGCGAGGCCACAACTGGCCCAAACCGCCCAAGCCTATGCCTCACCCGAACAGCACAAGCCGCGATCAACCGTATTGGGAGCGCGCGCCTTATTCAGTTCTTCCCCTCTGCCGGCACATCCACCGCCCGGATGGTCATCTCGCCCGTGAGACGCTGTTCCAGGATGTAATGCTTGCCCGCTTGGAGTTTCATCGAAACAGCCTGGCCGTGAGCGGCGCGGACGCCGTGGGCCTGTGCCAGCTTGGGGTCGTTCGCCAGTTTCCAGAACTGCGCCCAAAGCTGTTGCTCGAAGGCGCTCGGCTGCTCCCCGCGGCTGTAGTGGCCCGGCGGCTGGCCGGGAGTGTCCAGGGGAAAGCCGTCCTCAGGTTTCTGCTTCTCGCTGAAGACGCGGCGGAAGAAGATGATGGCCTTGTGCAGCAGTGGCGGGGCCAGGTCCTGCTGTTTGAGCGGCAGTTCGTCGAGCGGCTTGAAAGGCTCTTCAAACTTGATAACCAGCGCATCGAAGTAGACCTCCTCGCCGGCCACCTTGAAAACCTTGGGCGGGGCCACAGGCTCGTGACGCGCGTCTACTTCGACAAACCTGAAGACCGTGGTGGGGGGCTCGCCCGTCTGGCTGATGACGGCCACTTCGGCAATGCGGATCTCGCGGGTGAGCTGTTCCACGAGGCTCTTCAGGTTGGCGACCAGGCGTTCTTGCTCGCGCAGGGGGCCGTAATAGAGCTTCTCGGCCAGGTAGACGCCCCCTGCCCCGGCAGCGATGGCCAGCAGGACGAAAGCGATCAGGAAAGTGCGCTGGGGTGCAACGCGGGGGGAGTTGTCCATAGGATAAAGTATCGGAAAGGAATGCCGCTGGCGGTAGGGGGAATCTTTGGGAATTGGGGAATACCCTCGTGGGTGCATGTCGCCGGGTGTGGCACGTCAAGCGCTGCGTAGCACGGGCGTCCCGCCCGTGCAATTCGCACAACCGGCAGGCTGCACGGGCGGGACGCCCGTGCTACATTCAGCGGTATGCACCCGATCCTCAAGCTCTCCGGCTTGACCAGCGCAAACGCAGGGAGTTCGCGCTACAATGGGGCTGCATGCCCGCGGTACGTGAGGCCCCATGGACGGAAGGGAAGAGGTCGCCAGCCAGGTCAGTGAAACGTTGCCCGCGCCGGCAATCTCAGCCCGGCTGGGCTCACAGGCTGTGTCCAGTTCATACCGCGGCATCCTCTTGCTCGCCGGCCCGTTGATCCTTTCCACAACGGGCTTCATGCTGATGCACCTGTTGGACTTCATCTTCCTGGCACGGTATTCGAGTGCAGCCGTAGCGGCGGCTGGAGCCGCTGGCATGGCCGGCTTCACTCTAGTCGGCTTCTTCTCCAGCATCAGCGGGTATGTGTGCACGTTCGTGGCGCAGTACATGGGGGCGCGGCGGCCGGAGCGGGTGGGCGCGGCAGTCTGGCAATCTCTGTACCTCGCCGCGGCCTCAGCCGTCATAGTGGCAGCGCTCGGCTTTCTGGCGGAACCGCTCTTCCGCCTGGTGCGCCACGAATCCGGGGTCCAAGCCATTGAGGTGCGCTATCTCCAGATCATCTGCTGGACCGCCCTGTTACCGCTGCTGTCCACCGCGCTCTCGGGCTTCTATGTCGGCCGTGGCGACAACACCACGGTCCTGGTCGTGCAGCTTTTCGGCCTCGCGGCCAACGGCTTCTTGAGCTACGGCTTCATCTTCGGCCGTTTCGGTCTGCCGGAATGGGGCGCGCCGGGTGCGGCCTGCGCCATGGCGCCGGCGTCACCGTCA
>JBEKKG010000030.1:0-18378 GCA_050010835.1 Planctomycetota bacterium | reverse complement strand
TGATCCGCCGTGCTAATTGAAACCGATCAACCCCTGCGCTATTACCAGCGAAGGGGAGATCGTCACCGCCAAACCAGGAGCCTACGTCCCGCCGCGTGCACTGGCCGGGAGCCCGATGTCGGCTGTGACGGTCGAGGACGCAGTGAATCCTGTCACAGAGAGCCGGGTGGTCGAACCTTAATGTTCCGCATCGACTTTGGCAATGACCTTGAGAATGTTTTGCAGTGATGATAGTAGCAGGCTCAGGTCATCATCAGACAAGTTGGACAATTTCGTCTTGAAGCTGTCCAACTTGGCCTTATACAATGCGTCCAGATGCTCCAGCCCACGGCGGGTGATGGCCACGTTGATCACCCGGCGGTCCTTCTTATCGGGGTGCCTCACGACCAGATCCTCATCGATCAGCTTGTCGATCAGCGGGGTCATGTTGGATGGCGAGATCAGCAGTTGTTTCCCGATCTCGGATATGGGCATCGCCTTCTGCTGCTGTAAAAGTATGAGTATATGCGTTTGCGAGTGGATGATCCCCCTGTTTTCGTCTGTCCCATCTCCCCTGAACAGCTTTTTCTGAAACAGCGGAAACATCGCCAGCAAGACAACGGTGATCTGCTCCAGAGTGTCCGCCCTCATCCCATTCACCCCTTTATACAACCGGAACTTGATTATTATTATATAACAATTCTTTGGACATAAACAATATTAAGGCCGGAAATGACGCACAATCTGATCTGAGAGTATTCCAGCCCGATGTTGACAGAAAATGATTATATAAATATGATATTTATATAATCATAATATATATGCTATAATAATTAACGCGGATGCTCGCAGGCGGGTCAGGGGTCTGTAAGATCGATGGCAGCGCCTGCTTTATCACATGGTCGGGAGCGTGAAGCGCCCTGAAATCCGGCCAGAGCATCCAAGCCATGTTGGTAAACCGGAGTATCTTGCTGTGAGAGAAGGAGAGGCGCCGAATGAGTAATGTCATCGAGGTTAATGATTTGAGAAAGAAATACGGTGATTTCGAGGCTGTGAAGGGAATCAGTTTCGACGTGCAGGAGGGGGAGATCTTCGGCTTCCTGGGCCCCAACGGGGCGGGCAAGACCACGGCCATCAAAATGCTCTGCACCATGTTGAAGCCAACCGGTGGCACGGCAAGGGTAAGCGGCCACGATGTGATCCGTGAGAAGAATGAGGTGCGCAAGAGCATCGGGATCATCTTTCAGGAGAACACACTGGACGAGAAGCTGACCGCTAACGAGAACCTGATGCTACACTGCCGGTTTTACAATGTGCCCAGGTCCGAGCGGGAGAGCCGCATCCAGGAGGTGCTGGAGATCGTCGAGTTGGAGGACCGCCGCCACAAGATCGTGGAGACCTTTTCCGGTGGTATGAAGCGCCGCCTGGAGATTGCCAGAGGCCTGATACACTATCCGAAAGTGCTGTTCCTGGATGAGCCAACTGTAGGGCTCGACCCCCAGACCCGGGTACACATCTGGGAGTACATCCTCAGGCTCAAGAAGAAGGCCGGGATTACCATGTTCCTGACCACCCACTACATGGACGAGGCGGAGATCAGCGACCGCATCGCCATCATCGACCAAGGGCGGATCATCGCCCTGGACACCCCCGACCACATGAGAAACGATGTCGGCGGGGATATCGTGGAACTGGTTACTGTCGACAACCAAGCGGCCAGAGAAGAGATCGTGACCAAGTACGGCAAGGATGCCGGCGAGGCTGAAGGCATCCTGACTTTCAGGGTGGAAAAGGGCAACGAGTTTCTGTCGCGCTTTATCAAGGATTTCGAGACTCCGATCAAGAGCATCAACCTGAGGAGACCGACCCTGAACGACGTCTTTTTGAAGCTGACGGGGCGGCAGATTCGGGACGAGTCGATTTCTGCCAGTGATCTGGCGAAGCAGAGAATGCACAACAGAATGCGTTAGAGGAGGACCAGCCATGGAAAGCATATATGCATTATGGTACCGTGACGTTTTGAGATTCTGGAGAGATAGGGCCAGGCTGCTGGGTTCCTTCGCCATGCCGTTCATGTTCCTGATCATCTTCGGCAGCGGGATGAGCGGCGCCATGAAGTCCTTAATATCAGGACCGGGAGCATCATCGGCGCTGAGTGGCTTCAACTACGTACAGTTCATGTTTCCAGGCATCATCGGCATGACTATTCTCACCACATCGATCTTCTCAGCTCTCAGCGTGGTGCAGGACAGGGAGTTCGGGTACCTGAGAGAGATCCTGGTGTCGCCGGCGTCGCGGTTCTCGGTGGCCATCGGCAAGGTGCTCGGAGGCTCCACGGTGGCTTTTATCCAAGGCCTGTTGATGTTTGTCTTCGTGCCTTTCATCGGCATCAGGCTCAACCTCACCATGCTGGTGGAGTTGATCCCGGTTATGTTTCTGGTGGCCTTCACCCTATCCTCGGTGGGGCTGCTGATCGCCAGCAGTATCAAGACCTCCGCCGGTTTTCAGATGGTGGTGCAGGTTCTGGTGTTCCCCATGTTGTTCCTATCAGGCGCCCTCTTCCCTCTGGCCGGCATGCCGCTCTGGATGAACTTCTTGGTCAAGATCAACCCACTGACCTATGCAGTAGACATGTTTAAGAAGATCATCCTGAATGTGAGCACGATGAACCCGGCCCTGAAGCAGGCGTTAGGCCTCAATCTGACGGTGTTCAACCACACGGTGACCATCTGGAATGAGCTGCTGTTCATCGCCCTGCTGGCCCTGGTGTTTATAACCCTGGCCACTGTCAGCTTCGGACGGGTTGAATAAGTCAAAATAGGTTACGCCAAGAACTCAGGTATTTATTTTTCGCCTCGGCGGCAAAATATATTTGCGGAAGGGGTGAACAGGTGTGAAGTTTGGCATTGCCGGACCCATCTCCAAGGATCACGTCATTCTTCCGACGGGCGCCAGATTGGAAAAATACGGGGCAGTAGCCTACGCCATCAGCACGATGGCCAAGCTTCTCGAAGACAGTGCAGATGAGGCGATCTGCCTGTCTCATCTGTCATCAGCAGATTTCGAGGTGGTTTCTTCCCTCCTGCATCATCCCAACATCGACCTTTCCGGTCTGACTGCACTCGGGAACGGCACGACGGAGATCGAACTGATCTATAGCAATGAACGCGACCGCCGCAGCCGCCAGATCAATGTCATGCCTCCTTTGACTCCGGCTGGAATGAGTCTGTTGTCCGCATGCGCGGCTGTGCTGCTGATGCCCTTGAATGAAACCGATATCTCCCTGGAATGTGTTAAAAAGCTGAAGAATTCTTCCGATGCGGTGATCTTTCTCGATGCCCACGGCCTGGTAACAGGTGTGAGCGAGGATGGCATCAGGCATGGAAAGGTATGGCCGGATGCGCGGGAATGGTTTGATTACATAGACATCCTGAAAATGAACGAGAGCGAGACCTCCTGGGTGGCCGGCCACCCCATGAAACAATATGAGGAGTTCGTCCAATTTGCCGCCGGCATAGTCCAGTTTGGAGTAAACACCTGTTGGATCACTTTCGGGAATCAGTCTTCCCTGATCGCCTGGCGTAGAGAAAACCGTACATACTGGGCAAGTGTACCCGTTGTTACAGACATCGGGCCGGTACTGGACACCACCGGCTGTGGCGACGCCTCGTCCGCCGGGTTTATCTATACCTATACCAAGTTTTATCATAACCCGTTGCAATCTGTGATCATGGGAAATACCCTGGGCTCTTTGAAAGCCACTTTCCAGGAGACTGATGCCTTTCCTTCACGTCCGGAGATCAGGGAGGTGATCGGAGGTCATTACCGGGAGTACCTACACGCCTTACTGGACGATTTTCTGGCCAGGAGCCAACTGATTGTTCACGAAAGCAAAGGAGGCCAGAACATTGAAAGTTTTATGTACCACGCAGATAGGAGCAACAGCCCTGGGACAGACCATGCGCGTGGTGGCGGTGGCCAAGGCGCTCCAGCGCAAGGGGCATGAGGTCAAAATCCTTGCTGGAGATAAACAGATCCCGGTGGTTAAAGACCACTGCCTCGATGTCATCGAGATGGATGATTTGCCTAAAATCGATTTTCCGTTCGGTGCCTTAATGGGAACAGACGACGGGCATCAGGATGAGATTGCGGCTCGCCTGAAAGAAATACTGCAGCAGATGACGGAGGCGGAGAAGAGAGCAGTCAATATCGCAAAGCCAGACGTCATGCTTTGCGGCAGTTTTACGGGTCCGAATACAGCCAGGATGTTGGGGATCCCGCGTGTGATGGTTATCTTGCAACCGCATGGCGAAAAAACGATCAGTTTCATGACAAAACGCCGCGCAGCAATAAAGCTCGGCTTGGACGCCCTGAGCGCAGCAGACCTGATCATCGTGGAGGGTATGCCGGAACTGGACGGCGGGGTGGGGGCGGGCCTCGAAGGGGAACGGGCTGCAGCCCTTGGAGACAAGATGCGTTTTACCGGACCCCTGCTGGTGGAACCGCCGGACAACTTGCCCGGACAGTCAGAGCTAAAAACCCGCCATGCAGGAAATGCAGAGATGCCTCTGATCTACGTCACCATCGGCGGCGGCACCCCGCTGATCGGCGAGGATTTTCTTACCTTGGTTCTTGATGCCTTCCGCAACTTGCCAGGCGTGCAGGGGGTAATTTCCACCGGCCTGGCCATCGGCCCGGAACGGCTTGCAGGCGGTAACCCGCCGGATAACGTGTTCATCCGCGGCTTCGTGCCAGGCACGGAGTTGATCAAAGCCAGCGATGTGACCGTGTTTCATGGCGGGTCATCCACCCTGATGACCTGCATTGCCTGCGGCAGACCGGCGGTGGTGGTCCCTTCCATGGCCGAACAGGAAGACAACGCGGCTGTCCTGGCGAACAACGGAGCCGGTATCGTCCTGGACAAAAGCGGCCTGACCGCGGCTGCCCTGGCCGAGGCGGTGCAAAAGATTTTAAGCGACCGCTCCTTTCGGGACAACGCTCAGAGGCTGAAAGAAATGGGTGAGAGGTATGGTGGCGCCGCGGCAGCCGCTGCCATGGTGGAAGAATTGGTCGGCGGGGGCGGCGTTACTTGAAGGCGCTGATCCTGGCCGCCGGCAGAGGCACACGCCTGCGCCCCATAACCGATTATGTGCCCAAGCCGATGCTGCCCTTGCATGGCAGGCCGCTTATGGAATGGGCGCTGCTGCCGTTGTTAGCCTGCGGGATCAGAGATTACGTGATTGCGGTGAGCTACCTGGCCGAACAGATAGAAAACTATTTTGGCGGGGGCGAGCGGTGGGGAGTGAGCATCAACTACAGCCGCGGGCGCCAGCCTGCCGGAAAGGCGGGGGAGGTCTGGCGCGCCCGGGGATTATTGTGCCCGGGCGACGAGCCGTTTTTGGTGGTACCCGGCGACACGATCTGCCACCTGGATTACCGTACATTCCTTGATTTTCACCGCCTCCACGGGGGCCCGGTTTCTGTCGCTTGCTCCACCCGTTACCGCCTGGAAGTGGGGCTGGCCGAGATCGATTATGACCACCGGGTCAGGAGCTTTCGCGAGAAACCCAACCTCGGCCAGCCGGTAAGCACCGGTGCTTATCTTCTGGATGAACGCATCATCCCCTACATCGCAGAGTTTGACCCTGAAACCAGGGAGGTCGACCTGCCGGGCGACGTCTTTCCACGCCTGCTGGAAGATGATGTGCCGATATACGGGTTTGTAGGCGATTTTCCCTGGTGGGACGTGGGACGTATCAACGATTATGACAGCCTGCTCAGGCTTAACCCTGCCGAGGTAGCCCAGGTTTTAACAGATGACTACCCGCTCTAATCCCCCGCTTCCAAGAAGCGGTTGATAAGAGCGGCTACGTCACTGCATTAACTGGTTCTTGGCTTCAGTGGGGAAAGCAATCCCCACTGAAGCCAAGAACCAGTTGAACCGTGGGGTTTTCAAGATGGGCATTTTTAAGCCATGCGACATCCGGGGCATTTATGACGAGGAATTAACAGATCATGATGCCTACGATCTCGGCCGGTCTGCCGGGACGCTGTTGAAGCGGAAGCGCAGCAGCCGGCCGTTCTTCGCCGACTTGTGGAAGCTGTACCCGGCGGCGTTGTTGGAGATGATGCCGCAGTATTCGCCGGCGCCGAGGTAATTCACCCACGACTTGGGCGTGTCAGGGCTCTCAATGACGTACTCGCGCCGCTGGTCGTCGAAGTGTCCGTAACGCATGGATGCAGAGTCTCCTCACTTGTCAACAACTATCAGCCACAGAGGACACAGAGAACGGCAGAATTGAGGCTTCTCGAAAATCCAAAGTTCTTTCTCCGTGTCCTCTGTGCCCTCTGTGGCATTTTTTCTCTGGCGGCCCTTCAAGTCCTCCGCTTCCTCTTCGGTGAATCGTCCAGGCCAACACGAGAAAGTCCCAGATAGTTTCCATTGCTCCAAGTCCTTAATTTACTGGCCTTTTAGGGATAGATTCAAGATATAATAGGGATCGCATCAAGATATGATGGGGATAGTATCAGGCGAAGATAAGGATATATCCGGGTGCAAATAATGATATAATAGACGGGCATGGGCATTTGACTCGAAGTTGAACCTACCCTTCAATTGGAACGTGGTCAACCCCGTGTTCTTGCGCTGGTCCGTGATGTTGTCCGTTTGGCCCCTTGACGGGTGAAGTCAGAAGAGGATGATGGAGACGAGGGCGTTCTTCAGGTGAGAGGCGTTGGCGAAGCAACGATCTGTCCGTCTTTTCCGGGTTGGCAGGTCGTGCCCGTGACTAATCCACAATCTTCAATCCGAGATCCGAAATTGAAAGAGGGGCGGCCATGTCGAGAAGCGCGGTGTTAGTCTTTGCGCTGTTGCTGGTTTCCCCTGCGACCCTTGGGTTGATCAATGTGCGTTTTCCTCCCAAGCTTCTGGTTGACGATTCCGAGATAATCGTTGCCGGTGCCGTAGAGCAGGATAAGGACACCAACCTGTGGAAGCTGAGCGTTTCTGAGCCGATTAAAGGAGGGAAGAAGCTCTCCGGCCCGCAGATGCTCGACCTGGCCAAGTGCAACCCGGACCATGTCAAGGCCATAGCCGAGCTCTTCTCCGCCAAGGGCGCCAACCCTGTGATCCTGTTCATAGGCCCAAAGGAGGAAGGAAGGGCGGCCTATGTGCATGTTTCGGGAATGTGGCTATCTGCAAAGGAGGCCGGCAAGGACCGTTGGGAGATCGGCGGCTATGCGAACCAGATGACCGGCACGTTTGCCGGCGGCACCGACATGCTGGTGCGCATGAGCAAGTACCTGGTTAACGTCCCTAATGCCGAGGTTCCCGTCTCGGCTGGTGTGCGCTGGGCCGATCACTGCGCCGTGGCCAAGGTGGATCCGCAAGCGACGCTTGCAGCCATCGAGTATCCGCAGGGAAAAACTGCGCTGTTCGTTGGCAGCGCGGCTGGCGACAGGTTGTTCGTGGCCAAAGCCAACGAAACCGGCTTCGACGACGCTTTTCCTGGGACCACCGCGAAGCTCGGCAGTTCAAGTGTGAAGTTCGCCTTCAGCGACATCAACGGCGATGGCCTGGCGGACCTCGTCAGCTTTGACGGCAAGAGCATCAACATCTTCATCGCCCCTCACCCTTCCCTCTCCCCAAAGGGGAGAGGGTGGGGTGAGGGGGCCGGCGCGGGATGGTCGTTCCCGGTCCAGAACTGCGTGGCTCTGACGCCGTGCTCGACCGACGGCAAGCCTGGCCTTCTGATTAGCACAGAGGGCACTCCAGTTCTCCTGGGCAGCGACGAGAAAGGCTGGAAGAGGATTCCTCTGCCGGCTTATGCTGAAGACGTGGGCCGGCGCTCCGCCTGCATTGTCGCCGACCTGGATAACGACGGATTTGTGGACATCCTGCAGCCAGGCGAGGACGCCGGCGTCTTGTGGCGGGGCAAGGCCGGCGGGTTCGAGCAGCCCGTGCGCTCGCCGGTCTGCACCGGGCCTCTTGCTCCCCTCGCCCCTGGGGGGAGAGAGGTTGGGGGTGAGGGGGCCAAGGCTGCGGTGGGCGATTACAATGAGGACGGTTTCCTGGACATCTTTCTGGCTGGGCCGGAGAAAAACAGCCTCTGGGAGAACGACGGGAAGAGAGGCTTTACCGAGGTGCTGCGTTACAGCGGCTCACTGAGCTATAAGTGCCCGCCGCACGCCAGCGACGTTAAGGCGCTGGACCTCAATCACGATGGCCGGACGGACTTGTGCCTGGCCTATCCCACAGGCACCCTGCTTTACCACTTCAACCGGGGATTCCGTTCGTTCGGAGAAGAGGGCGAGGTCCGCCTTGGTGGTGCAGGCGTCCCGCCTGCCGGGGCTGGTGGTGCAGGCGGGGACGCCCGCACCACAATCAACCAGCGCATCGGGCAACTGGCCCTGGCCGCGGGCGACTTCAACGGCGACAACTCCAGCGACCTGGCAGTGCTGTTGGCAGATGGCACGCTGCATGTCTATTTCAATGACCGGAGCGACATGCCCGCGCTGCTGCTGCGCTTGCCCAAAGGAATGACCGGACCGGTTACGGTGTCCTGCTGGCTGGATGAGCAGAACCCGGTGGCGACGGGTATGGCGGCAGTCGCAGGGCACAGCCCGGGCAGCCTGCTGCCTGTACGTTACAAGGGCAACGTGGTCCTCAAGTACCGGTTTCCCGGCCGGGAAGCGGTCGCCAAGAAGGTCAGCGTCGGAGAGCGGACCACCGAGGTCATCCTCACGCCGGACGGGAAGTGACCTCGCTTGGCGTGGCCAAAGACGAACGTCCCCCTACTGCTTCTAGCTTCAGCGCGGCGTGTTCCTCTCCCTTTTCCTGCCCGCCAGCGCGGCCCTGGGCAACAGCTTGCGGATTGCTGAGCGGACCTGGCGCGCCAGCCGAACCGCCCGCCGGGCTTCGGCAAGGGAAATCTCCCCGCCTTCGCCCGGATAACGCACCACAACGGCGTATTCAGTCAAGCACCCGCGCTCCTCGTTACTGAGTAGAGGCAAGAGTGTGTCAGGAGAGCGCCAAGCCAGATCATCAAGATCATGCGTCTTGGGGAAGTCAATCAGTTTAAGGACCAAAAATGCCTTCATGTACTTCTCAACGCATTGCTGGGCATGAAAGCACACCGTGTCGGTGGGGCACTCCCGCCCGCCGCGCAAGGCAAGGGCCGTGTTCTTGAGGTCATGCTCAGCCTTTAGGACCCATTGGCGCAATGTTTCCAGCAATTTATCGTCAAGCTCTTTGATAAAGTACCTTCCCTTCCAGCAACGCCGGCCGTTCAATCGTGCCCGGGATCCACCAGCGTCGTTCCAGGTTTTCCGGCGTTCTCACCACAATGTCGAGCGGGATGCCAGAACCACTGAGAGCAACCCTGATCTGGATGCTCTTCTCCCGCTTCGAGCCCTCGACAGGCATCACCACCAGCAGGTCAACGTCACTATCCGGCCCGGCCGTCCCCCGGGCCTGCGACCCAAAAAGAATGATTTTGTCGGGATGGAAATCGCGGACGATGCGCCTGACCATGCCGGCGATGATCTTCCGCATCTCCTTCTTGCTCTTGGTCTTTAGCATAGCACGTTCCCCACACGAAGAGCGGCAAATTCCCTCTGCGCCCCTCCCCTGACGGCCTGCCATGCAGTCTAACCGCAGGCCTCCGAACTCCAAGAGGAAAGTTAAGGGCCTGCCTTCCCCACGCGGACGGCTATCTTCACCTGGTAAGCGTGCGCCGACTCCAGGTCGGTTACGGTCAGCATCCCATTGCTCTGCTTTTCGGGTTCCAGCAACGCTCCGTTTATCTTGACCTCGAGATCTTCGCTGCCCTTGAGCAAGCCTTCGCTCCTGGCAGGGACAATCCACTTCTCGGAGCACTCAGTCTTCCAGCGCCGCGGCTTGTCCGTCCAATTGCGCAACTTTATCTTAATGGCCGCCTGGGCCTGTGCTTTCAGGTTCAGGGCGAATTCGCTCTTGTCCACATCCAGGCCGGTGCTCGCAGCGACTTCGGACGCCAACTGATACAGCGCTTTTGAGCGCGCTTGCCAATCCAGGCCCACCGCAAAGGTGCCCTTGAAATGGCGGGCCAATTGCTCCGTGACTCGCCGCGCCTGCTCGGCGGGCAAAATCCCGCGGTCGAGCGCCTGCTCGACAAATATGCGCGCTTCCAGTTCTTGCAGGCCCTCGATCAGGGCCTCGAACCGGGCGCTCGCTTCGGCGCCGTCCGGGCCAGGCCAGAGGCACTTCATAATGGAGAATCCGGGCGCTCCGCCGGAATGTTTGCAGCCATCATGATAGGACTTGGCCCAATAGTCGCCACCCATGCGCCCGGTGCCTTGATACCCCGTGAAGATCGCCCGCTCGGGAAAGATCCTGAACGCCCAAGGCGTGCTGGTCCCGTTCACGACGATGGCGCCGCAGTCCGTGCGCGGCGTGCAGAGCAGGATCTGGTCGCGGTACTTCCAGCCCTTTTGGGATTCCCCACCGATCAGGAAGCTCTGGATATTCTCGACAACCTTGTAGAAGGCCCCCGCATCAGGATCCGTCTTGCCGTCCCAGGCTCGCGCCCCAAAAGGCGAACCCACGTAGAATGGCGAACTAAGATCCGGCAGACCACCGGACACCGCTACGTTGGCGTCATGGGAGCCACAAATCCAGAAAACCTCCGGCGCAAATTGGCGCAGCATGGGTTTGAGTTTCGGGTCGCCGTCCATGTCCCAGGGATAGCCCCAGAACATCGCTTGATCCAAGCCCCTGGCCGCCATGTGGCTATAAAGAGAGCAGGCAAAAGGCTGCCAGTACTTCTCCCGGCCCGGCACATCCGGGCCCAGGCTCAAGCGCTCATCCTTGCCGGAGGCCTCATCCAGGACTTTGACCTCCACGCCCGTTTGAAACCCATGCATGACCACGAACGCTATGACGCGCGGCATGCCGCAGTTTTTGACGATCAGGTCCAGGTAACGGTCCAGCGTGGCGTAGTCAAACGCGAGGGCTGAGTCCTTCTTCCGAATCCACTTGAGCATTGAGACATCTCTATTGCCAAATTCAGTGTCGAGGAGCACGGGCACGAACCACACGCCATTGCCCGCACGCGCAAGCTGGCGCAGGCTGGCCTCGATCAGCTCCCAGTGCTTGGCGGACCACAGCGGGGTCTTATACTGTTTTGCGACGCCGTAGGGCGATTGCTCAATGGCGACAATAGTCTGGAAATCGTGCGCATCCGGAACCTTCCAATCCCATACCTCCACTTCCAGGGGCAACGTGGCGCGGAATTCGGGGGACACAATTCCCAATTCAGTCCTTTCTGTTTTTGGGGCTGAATTGGGATTGTGTCCCCCGAATTCCCCCTCGACGCGCACTGCGCCACGGTACAATCCCGGAGCGGCATCCGCCGGGACCTTCACAGACAACCAATAGGGCCGGCAGGAATTGGCCGGAATCCGCTCCGGCAACGCTGAGGAGATCCAGTCGAAGTATTGAATCCGATCCATGGCCGCGGCGGCGGCGGCTTTATTTTCCAGCGCTTCAGGAGCGAAACAGACCAGTGCGCGCGTCTTGGGTGCGCTCCAATCGCCGTACCGGGAGTTGCCCCCGCCAATCTCAATCATCGTTTCGTTCCCGACGATGCGCCCTTCACCCAGCGAACTGATGTCGCCGAGAGGCTGGGGGGTCATCCCGAGGATTCTGACGGACTTGGCCGGAAACGTACCGCCCGCAGGGTTCTTAAGTTCGGAGGCTATGGCCTTCACATTGGCCAACTCCTTGTCTGTTCCGACGACCACCTGTGCTGCGCAGGTTCCATTTCGTGCTCCAACCAGCCGGATCACCCCCGGCGCTGCGCCGGGTTCGAGATACTCCGGCGAGAAGATACGGCGGGTCATGTCCTCGGTCCAAATCTGCACGCCCTTGGGCCGGCTCAAGGACGAGGGCAGTCCAACGCCGGCACAACGCAGCTCCAGACGCGACAGGCGCGCGTGCTCCCACTGCCTATCCACTACGTCCCTATATCCGAACCATTCTTTCAACACGTAGGGATGCAGCGGGGCCGCGCGCAGTTCGATGGCCAGAACATTCGTCCCTTTACGCAGCAGTTGCCGGGGAATGGCCAGGCTATTGATAGTGCGGTTCCGGAGCTTATAGAGCCGCGAGCCAACTGGGGTAAGCTCGTCAGCACTCGTTATGACCTGTGTTGGCGGCGGTTCCTTCCCCTTGTATTTCGCCTTCTCTGTCTCCCGCAGGTCCGCAAACGTCGCAACGTAAGCCTCCAATGGGTATTCCTCCGCCATCGTCTCGGCGTCAAAATTGCCGGCCGGAAGATGGCCGCGAGAGATCTCCTTGCCATTCACGAATGCTGTGAGCCCGCCGATATAATCGGCGCTGAACGTCACGGCTCCTGCCGCCGTGGGATCGGGAATCTCGAAGTGAAAACGCAAATAAACCCCGCGCAGCCAGCCATTTCTTTCGGTGGTGCCAACGGTATATTGTGCCGGCGAGCCCACTCCGTCAGGTTTGCGCAAGTGCGGCCAGGTCAAATCGTCGAACTCGGGCTCGAGCCATCCGTCCGCGGGCGGCTCAGTGACGCCTCCGACCCTGATGAACACCCTGTTCTTTCTCGCGAAGCTGTTGTATTCCACCTCCACCGTGACGTGGTCGCGCCAATTCTCTTTTTGCCAGTCGTAGTTCTTGGCTGCCAGGCGCTTTTGCACTTCTTTCTGGAGCTTGCCCATCAAGGTTGCGCCCAAAACCTTCGCGCCTTCGGCCTTCAGCGCCTTGGGGGCGATCCTCTGCACATCAAACCGGTAATAGGCCCTGCAGCAGGCGCTTTCGTCGAGAATGAGCGTGCCGCTGTCCCGACCGGCCCCCTCCGCCCACGCGGCGGCGCAGCACGCGAACGAGTAAAGTATGCCAGCGGCAACACGTGAAGTCCGATTCATCGAGGATTCCCTTCGACTCCAGCAGAGGTAAGCGCCCAGCCAGGTAGTTTTGGGGAAGTGCATGATACCCCTTTGGGGAACGAACCCAAAACTGCCCAGCGGCAACCGCGTCACTTCGGCGCGATGCGCGTGAGTTTCCAGGCGGGGTTGCCGCCGCAGCGGGCGCGCCATTCTTCATCCGTGATCAGGGGCACGGCCGCCTTGGCGCCGGTTGCGTAGGCGCCGAGGTCCGTCTTCTCGCCGTTATCCAGACGGCTTTTCCCGGCGCCGGCGGCGGGGCTGCCAACCCGCAAGCGGAAGTCGCCCACGGGCGACGATGGGTCCACAAACAACGGGTCGGCTGACAGGTCGCCCTCGTGGCTCTGGTGCGCATCGCCGCCCTTGCCGTTGTCGAACAGCAGGTTGTTGTTGTGCGCCTGCGCGGCGGCGTAGACTTTCATCTCGATGCTGGCGTTGCCCGCCACGATGCAATTCGTCATCCGGCCGGGCTGCTCGGACTTGTCACCTATGTTCCAGGCGGCGTTGTTGCCGTAAAGCACGCAGTGGTCGTAGTCGCCGAAGCAGCCGTCCAGACCCGCCCAGTTGTTCCACACCGCGATGCAGTTCCACAGGCGGCAGGGCTGCCAGCACTTGAAACCGTAGTGCAGGTTCTTGTAGGCGATGCAGGAATCGAAGAGCGTGTCCCGCGCCTTGATGTCAAAGCCCGCATCCCCGCACCGGGAACAGCAGACGCGGCGGAAGACATAGCCGTGGCCGAATTCCTCAGCGCCGATGCCGTCGGTGTTGTTCTTTTCATAGCTCTCGCCAAGGCCGGTCTGGTTGTTGTCCAGCACGCAGTCCTCGATCAGCACTCCTTGCGCCGCGGATGTGCCTTTCTCGCCAAGCCCAATGCCATAACCGAGGTTGTCCGTGCCGCGGATGCGCCGGAAGACAAGGTGGCTGCCGGCCGGCGCGGAGATCGTCTCACCGGCGCAGCGGGTGATCTCGCAATCGTCCACGGTGACATGCCCAACCCACCCGGCGAGCGCAATTCCGGAGCCCGGACCTTCGGAAATCTTGAACCCTTTGAGGTGCGTATAGCTGGCCGCCGGTCCCATGAGGGCAAAGCCCTTCAGCGTGGCCGCGCCCGGTTTTTCGGCTTCGATGTGCAGGTATTTGCCCGGCTCTCCGCCGCTGCTCACGGTGCAGCGTTCGTCGTAGGCGCCGGCGGCAGCGACCAGGCGTGTGCCGGGCTTCAGCTTCTCCAGGGCCTTCTTAAAGGTCTTCCAGGGCTTCTCCGCTGAGCCGTCGCCGTCCGCATCGTTTCCGGCCGGTGAGACATGGCGGGTTTCTGCCACAACGCCCATTTCCGTATCCTCGAAAGCCAGCAGGTGGGGCGCGTGCGGGCTGACTTTCTCGTAGTCGCAGCCTGCGTTCTTCCAGCCGGCGCTCTCCAGTGCTTTGCGCGCGCCGGCCACTCGATCCTTATCCTGCTCTGAAGAAAGCGCCCGCTCCACCAGTTTGGACTCAGTCTCCTCGGGGCGCATGGGCGCGGCAGGGCGCGTGCTCCAAAGTCCGCTGACCCAAACCCGGTCCAACTGGCCGCCCAGGTGGGAGGACACGTAGCGCAGCGAATGCTCGCCCGCCGCGAGCCTCAAAATCCGCGGCGCCGGCACCCACGACCACTCGCCCGGAAACCCGTGCGGGTTCCCGGCCCACTTCCCGTCCACGCTCACCCTCCAGAAACCCGTGGTCAACACGCGCTGCCAGAGCCGGTATAGACCCGGCTGGCTGATCCTGAACTTGAGCTCCAAGGTCCCGCCAGACAGGCTGGAAGCCTGTCCTACAGTTCGGCCCCAGAGAACAGACTTGCCCCCGGAGGCGGCGGGACAGACGTGCGCCTGAAGGCCGCCCGTCAAAGCCCCATTCTCCGCTTCCAGAAAGAGTTCCTCAGTTCCTGGAACTGCCGGTGCTACCACGGCCGGCGGGGACGCCGGCGCTACCACGTTGTCCTCTTTGGGGCCGGCGGTGCGGACCGTGACGTCATCAAAGGTGCAATCGCCTCCCTCGGGCAGGCGCAGATCCAGGGCCAGGCCGAGCATGGTGTCGTCTGTCTTGAGCTTGAATGAGTAAGCTTGCCAGTCCAGGTTCTTCGACGCCGGGCTGTCGCTGCTGCGCGAGTTCTCAGCCCCGGTAATGGTCAGCGGCTTGGCTCTCAGGCAGCCGCCCTTGCCCTTGATCCAGACCGAGATGAGGTACTCCAGGCCCGGCTCCAGTTCCACATTGGCGAGCCCGTGGATGTATCTGGACCCACTGGCAATCCGCAGGGCTTTGGCGCCGCTGTGGGCGTCCGCAGTGACGGCCGCGCCTTTGGTCTTTTTCCCGGCAGGCGTAAGTTCGAGGTCCTCGAAACCGTAGGAATAAACCAGATTCTGCCATTCCGCAGACTGGCACGCACTATTCACCACAGAGACACAGAGGCACAGAGAACAGATTTTGGATTTTAGATTTTGGATTTTGGATTGCCGCAACACGGTACACCCCCAAGTTCCTGTCTTTCTCTGTGCCTCTGTGTCTCTGTGGTGGATGTTCCAGGCTACGGTTTGACTCCACTGGGGACGGCGATCTCGAGGTACTCATCCGTGGGTTCGGCTTCGGCGACGACTTCGTAGGCCCCAGGCTTCTCCAGTATCACCTGTTTGGTCTTTGGGACGCCGTTCTCAGTCCAGGCGTGGGTGATTGCGACGGGCCGGGACGCGGAGGGATGGTCGTCAACGCAGTGCGCATAGAGGCGCAGGTTGTTCACGCCAGGGTCGCCGGTGTACCTGACAAAGACAGTCTTAGTGGGCCGCTCAAGTCTTACTTCCACGTCGGCGTTGTAGTGCCAATGGTTCTGCCCTGCGGGGATCTCAGCCTTATAGAAGTCCTTGAAAACATCCTTGGACTCTTCCACGGCGCAGGCCATCGAGTTCCTGGTGTTCGGAGCAGCGGCCCCCTGATGGGCGGTGAAATTCCCGCCGCCGGAGAACCACGCGATCTTCGCTCCGGGCGGGGCCTGCAGCTTGACCACAAAAGGCCCTTGCGCGCGCGCTGTCTTGCGGTTGGGGTCGAAATCCTTGGGCGGCTCGCAGCAGTACTTGAGGAAGTCCTCGCGGTCGCTGCCGTTGGTGCGAATCTCGACGACGCGGCTTTGCAGACCGTAATGGTCCCCCGTGACGTAGCGCAGCTCGTTTTTGCCCTGCCGCAAGGAGGGCAGCGCGGCGGGGTGCAGTTGGACCCAGGTAGTGATCTCCAGGGACTTCAGGACAGCCTTTCCAGGTTCGCCCTTCAGGGTAATCCTCAGGAGATACCCGTAGGTTCGAGCGACCTGCGGCGTAAGGTCCAGGAGGCCGTCTGTGGCCGCGGTGTCTTTCCACGTCAGCCCGTTGTCGAGCGAGACCGCGAGCGCCGGGGCGAGCCCTTCCCCGGCAAGCCTGACCACTGAGGCCCCCTTGTCGTCAGCCGTAGTGTCGAGATTTCCTACAAGCGGGACAATAACGTACGGCGAGCGGACCTCGAAAATCACGCAGCCTTCTCCCGGCTCCTTGAGCGTCAAGCCTTCCGCACCGGGCGTCACGTTCCGGGAGTCGTAAGCGCCGTCCTCGAAGTCGGTGGACTCGGCGGTCAGGTTCGGTTTGTAGACAAAGCGGCCGTTGCCGTAGCCGGGCCAGACCGTGAAACTCGGGTGTTTGCACTTGGGGCCGCGGGGCTCCTTCTCGACCAGGTTCCTCGGGAAGGGCCTGGCGTTGTAGGAGGCGTGATGGTTCCAGCGCCCGCCTTGGGACTTCCACCAGCGCGTGAAGGTCTCGCCGCTGCGTAGGGCGTAGTCCATCGTGTGGCCGCCCATGTTGACTCCATAGCGGTACTCGACGGGCGACTGGGCGTAGACCTTGCGCGTGTTCGGGAGGTCGTCACCCGGGAAGAAGATGGCACTGTTGGGCCTGTTCCACAGAGAATCGTCCTTCTGCGCTTCAGCCAGCGAGGCCAGGCTGCCGTCCTCACGGCGGAACACGGCGCGCACGTCCAGGTCCAGGTAGTGCCACTTCCCGCCGTAGAAGACCTCGCTCGCCACATGCCCCCAGCCGGGAATGTTCACCGTCCTGGACTGGCCGATACCCATATCCTGCATGATGCCGGCCATGGTCGGGCCGAGCATGTCGCAGTAGCCGCAGGTGTAGACATTGATCATCTTGACAGGATCGCGGATGAACCCGAAGTCGTACAGCACATCCTTGCCTTCCCAGGCCCCCGCGCCCATAGGGAAGATGCCCGTGCGCTTGTCGGTCAGGTACTTGAAAATCTCGAAGACCTTTGCGTCGCCCTGGAGGTCCTTCCAGCGGGCGTATTCGGCGAAAGTCTTCATGCTGTAGGCATCGGCATTGTGCGGCGAGAGCACGCGCGGGGCGTATTCGCGGGCCTGCCCCGCCAAGTTGGAGACCAGCAAAACGGGAACCCAAAACCACCCACGCATCTTCAACCCTCCAACGTTCACAAACCGTTTACACGACAAGACTTAATATACCTGTAGCAATCCAGCGCCAGCCCGGACATAGTTCTCACCCTCCCCCGACGTGAAGGAACGGCGGCAAGGAAGAACTGCGACGGCCTGCCAGAACCCGCGCCTCATTATAACCGGCCATTGCCGTTAAGTCAGGGAAATCTCCTGAAGTGGCGCGTGGCGGTCTGCCGCCCGCTCGTTCAGCCTTCGGCTAAAAGTGCTTGACAAACGGTGGCGCATCGGGTAAATAGGAGGTGTCGTTACGCGAGGGGGAAGTATAGACTCGTTCTACCGGCTGGGCCACTCACTGGGAAGGGGCCGCGGTAGCAACGGTCTTGGAGAAAGGGAGGGAGACATGGCCAAGAAGGCTCTCAATATCGTAGCCAACGAAGCTGTCAAGCGGGTGTTGGGCTCGTTGGGTAGTCCGCTGGTTCAGGTTGCAGTCAAGGGCCGGGTAGTGAGCAGTCCGTGTGGCAATACCTTGGTGATTGAGAACGTTTCAACCTCCAAGAGCGCCACGCTCCCGATCGTGGCCAGCGCCGCAACCAAGGCTGCTCTTTCTAATGTCGCCACTTCGGAAGGGGCGCGCGAGGTTACGTTGCTGGGCAGAGTGACAGCGGGACCTGGTGGCAACATCCTGGTCTTGGACCGCGTTGGCCAAGCCTCGACGCTGCCGATCATCGCCGACGAAAGCACGCGCAAGCAGCTTTCGGATCTGGCCAGGGATAAGAGCGGCGAGATCACGGTGAAGGCCAAGGTGGTGGAGTCTGCCGGAAACAAGGTCCTGGTCCTGGCCGGCGAGTGCTGTGGCAAGAAGAAGAAGTAAGCTCGGCTGTACATTGCAGATCATTCGGGAAGGCCCGGGGAACAGGTTCCGGGCCTTTTCAATTTTCAGTTTTCAATTTTCAATTCTGTTCTTTCCAGGCGGCACGAGCACGGCCCGGCCTTTC
>JBEKKG010000029.1:0-18477 GCA_050010835.1 Planctomycetota bacterium | reverse complement strand
TCTCCGGGTCCGGCGTCGTCGGAACCGGATAGTGCTCAAGGTCCTGGTGGCGCTCCAGCAGAATCAGCGTGCGCCCGTCACATGTGACGTCCGCTATAGCGCCGGGCGCTTCAGCAGGCACGCGCACGACAAGCTCCGGTTTGCCGCCCGGCAGTTCAACGGCCCAGAGATCCCTGTGGCTCAGAAGCCACAGCTTGCCGCTGCGGCTGTACAGCTTGAGGTAGCCCGCGCCCGGCGGGAGCTGCAACCGCCGGCACTCGGCGCTTTCAACATCCAGAGTGTAAAGCCCCGCGTCCGTCCCGCAGCCATGAATCAGCACCCGCCCGCCAGGGACATGGCGTGGCAGACGGAAGTACCCCAGCCGCGCGCCGTCCTGGAATTCCGTGAGCTGACGGACAGTTCGTTGGGTCTGCGGATCAGTCCATTTCTTCATCCCGGGCCAGTATACAAGCCCAGCCAGACCTGCAACCGTGAAACTTTTGTGGTGCAGGCATCTTGCCTGCGCCCATTGGCAGCGGACAGGGCGCAGGCAAGATGCCTGCACCACAAATGCAGCCAAGCCGACATAGACCCTGAAACCCGCAAACCGCGCTTGAGCAATGTCCGCTCCCAGGGTATGAAGTCAGGGAAGGGGGGTGAGTATGGTCAAGACCGCCGCCAAGTCCGACAGACAGGAGCGTTGCGAAGCGCAGCGTGACGGCTGGCTGCTCAAGACGATCTCGACCAGTGCCAAGGCCATTACAAAATCCCGGATACGTGTCGAGGTGAGCGGCGGATTCGTCACGCTCGCCGGCAGCGTCCCGACTTTCCGCCAGAAAGAACGCTTGCACCGCTTCGTCATGGGACTCAAGGGTGTGCGGGCGCTGAAAGACCTGCTGCGTGTCTGGCCCATTGAGACGATAGACGACCGCGAAATCGCGCTCCATGTCCGCAACTCCCTGGACGCGCACGCCGAGCTGCCCCCGGGCACGGCGGCCGTGCACGTGCGCTCCGGCGTGGTGACGCTGCAAGGCCACGTCCGCAGCGCCGAAGAACGGAGTGTGGCCGCGTATGTCGCCAGCCACTGCCGCGGCGTGACCAATGTGCTCAACGAGTTGACTGTGAATCTTCTGGACGAAGTCTCGGACGAAGCCACAGCCCGCGCTGTGCGCGGGGCGCTGGCGTATTGCAAGGATTTTGAGACGGAGGGCGTCACGGTCTCCTGCGACGACGGCCGCGTGCTTCTGCGCGGCGAAGTTCCCAGTCTGCTGGACCGCACGCTGGCCGAGGAATTGGCGCGCCTGCAGGCGGGCGTGCGCGAAGTCGAAAACCACATTCATGTGCAACCGTTGGCCGCCGCGGGTGACGGCCGAAAGCGTTAGCCCGGATTTCTCAACGCAGAGGACGCAGAGGAACGCAGAGAATGAATTTTCGATTTTTGATTTTCGATTTTCGATTGTGGCCCATCCGGTGGTGCAATCCAAAATCTAAAATCCAAAATCCCCAATCCTTTTTTGTGTCCTCTGCGTTGAATGAGTGGTGAGAAATGCGGGTTAACCTGGTTTAGGGAAGACTCTTAAGGGAGGATCAGCCATGCAAGTTCTCAAGCAGCTCTCCGTTTTCCTCGAAAACAAGCCCGGTGTGCTCGCGCGCTTGTGCGAGGAGTTCGCCGGGAAAGGGATCAACCTGCAGGGCATCACCGTCTCCGACACGGTGGACCATGCCGTCATCCGCTTGATACCCGGCAACCCGTCCCAGGCCCTTGCGGTGCTGGAAAGCGCAGGACAACTGGTGGTGGAAACGGACGTGCTGGCTTTGCCTCTCGCTAATCGTCCGGGAGAATTGGCCGACGTGGCCAAGCGGCTGGCCAAGGCGAAAGTGAACATCGAGTACGCCTATGGCACGGTCCAGGACTCCAGCGCTTTGCTGATCCTGCGCGTCAACGACATCCGGAAAGCGCAAAAAGCGCTGAAGGCCAAGTGAAGCCGGGAATAACTTTGATCCGTTCGCAAAAAGCCCTCCCCCTATCCCCTCCCGCAAGGGGCGGGGGAGCATAGCCATGCGGATCCTGCTTCTTGCGGTGGGGCGCTTGCGCAGCCAGCCGTTGCGCGAGTTGTGCGCCGATTATCTGGAGCGCTTGTCCCGGTACGGGCCTGCCGGCGTCGAGGAACTCAAGCCCGCCGGGCCCGGCGCCCCCGCCCAGTGCGTGGCCCAGGAAAGCGCGCGCGTGCTGGCGGCGCTGCTGCCCACGGACCGCGTCTGCGTGCTCGATGAACGCGGCGCGCAGCTCAGTTCGCCGGAGCTGTGCCAGTTGCTCAAGGCCCACGAGTTGAGCAGCGCCAAGCGCCTGGTCTTCGTGCTCGGCGGCGCCTACGGGGTAAGCGACGCGGTGCGCCGGCGCGGCAAACTGCTGGCCTTGTCCCGTCTTACGCTCCCTCACGAACTGTGCCGCACGCTGCTCCTGGAGCAACTCTACCGCGCCCGCACGATCCAGCACGGCCAGCCTTATCACCACGGGTAGCAGCAGGCCGGCAGGGCAGCGACCAGGGATTCGCCGCATACAAGATGGGCGCTGTCCTCATTTGTCAATTCATCAGAACTTATACAGCCACTGCAACATGAACGTGTCCTGGTGGTCGGCGTGGAAGGGGTTCGTGGGGTCTGCACCGAAGCCTTTGTCATCGCTGAAGGCATTGACGTCCGAGCTGTCATGGCGGTACTCAAAGCGCATGTGGAACGGGTCGGAGAGGGCCCAATCGAACGTGAGGGTCGTTTCCCACAATGCCTCTCTGCGGCCAGAGCGCACCCCCTGCGGGTCGTTGAAGTACTCTGTGCGATTGGCAATGTACCATTTCTTTGCGAACTGATACTTGGTGTAACCGGCGACGCCATACCACCTGCGGTTCGCAAGCGGGCTGTTGTAGTTTGGGACGCAGCCTTCGTAGGCGTAGTCGCCATTGACGGCGAAGGTCCACTTCGCCCAAGGGGTCATGGTGAAGGTGGTGTCCACGAGGAACCGCCCGCCTTGGTCATGGCTTCGCCAATAGGTGCCTAACTGTGAGTCTATGCCGGGTGCGGTGGGATCATTGAGCGCACCTGCATAGTCCCCTTGATCGCCGATCAGCGTGTCCGGCGCCGTGGCGGCGGCCAAACGAGCACGCTCATCGCCGTATTGTTCATCCCCGTACATCGTGTTGACGGTCCAGTTGAACCACTTGGTGGCCTGCCAGTTGGAGCTGAGGCCAAAGGTCTTGGCGTTGTTCTGGTCCTGGATGTTGTCCCAACCATTTACTGCGGCCCCCATGACGTTCCATTTGCCGCTGCCGTTCTCCTTTGCATTCCCTGTGAAGACGTCATAGGACGCGCGGACGCCGGTATGCGTGAAGGGGATGGCCATGCCGAAGAGGAACGAACGGGAGGCATTGATGTTGTCGGCGGCTTCAATCACTTCCGCGCCGTGCATCGTGACGAACTCGCCGAAGTCCATCGTGATGCCGTTCCCAGCGGGCACAATGTACTCAAGGAACGCTTGCTTGAGACCAATGTCTTTGAACTGTGAATTGCGTTCGGCGGGGTTAGCCGTGCTGTCCTGAGGGGTGAAGACACGCTGGTCAGTGCCCAAGGCCAAGTCAACGCGGAAACCGGCCTGGCCGGGTTCAGTGGGCAGCCTGGAGAAATTCAGCTCGGCCAGATGAACGTTGAAGCCGTTGCTGTCCGTGTCGAAGCTGCGCAGATTATTGCGCTGGTTGTCCGGGCGATTGGCGTTGAACTCATAGGAAATGTCAAAGTAGCCGCCGATAATCAGAGGACGGCCCTTGGGATCGGGGGCGGTGACCACCTCGCACATCTTTTGATTGGCGGCGGCAACTGCCTTGTCAAGCGCCTGGCCTGAGCCTATCCGGGCCTCGGCCTGCTTCAACTTCTGTTCCAGTTCCTTGTTCTTTTCCTCGAATGCCTTGTTTTTTTCCTCCAAAGCCTTGAGGCGCGCCAACACGTCGGCCATGTCGCCTTCGGCAGCCATCACGCTGCCCAAAAGCAACACCGCGAGCACAACCAGTCTATGCTTCATGTTCCGGTCCCTTTTCGTTCCTCCCAACTCCCCCCCACCATGCTGCCCAGAAGCACTGAGGCACGGAGCAAGAAACTCGTCCCCGCTATCAGTTAACTGGATTGCACTCTGTTCTACGTACCCTCCTTTTCTCTCCTGTCAACGTCAAAATCAGCCTTTCACCCTGGATGCTTTCCACCCTGCGTCTCAATGCGTTCAATGGGTACTCACGGGCCCCTTCCCGACTCCCAACATGCCAGTCCGATTTACATAGCGGATGGTCAGAGGATTCTGGTACAGCGTCTTGTTCAGAAGAACTGAGACAATGACGATAGGCCGCGTAGAGACCTGCGCCTTGACCAGGCCTGCTGCGTTCAGATTGGCCGCGAAGCCACCGTCATCCCAACTCATGCTAAACACCAGTTTGCCTTTCTTGTTTGACGTCTTGATCCAGTCCATGCCTGTATTGCTCGGGTTGGGCTGTTTTGCGGCGCCTTTGCTGTTGAGCGTGAAGACTCTTGCGTTGCCGCCCACATCCACCACCACTTTCTGTCCTGCCGGGTTCCAGCCTGTGGGTGTAGGCACCGTTCCAGACAGAGTGATCTCATCTTCGATCTGCAAGTTGAAGAACAGTTTGATACCTAGTTGCAGAACGGTCAGATTCTGCTTCGTGCCGGGAGAAGAAACGAGGCTGAGAGGCGGATTATTAGGATCATCGAGAACCACACCCACCGCTGCCTTAATGGGGTCCGGCACGCCGTCACCAGTGCTGTCCGTTTCCGTGCCTGGCAGCACCGCGTTGACGATCAAGGTCTTGGTGGTTGACAAGCCCTTTGTATCCGTGGCAGTGACAGTCACAGTGTAGGTGCCCACCGCGGTATACGTGTGTATCAGTGTGTTCCAATTGTTATTGTTCGTTGTGCCATCACCGAAGTTCCATGTCCAAGTAACAGGATCAACATCCGCGGCCGAACAAAAGAAGAGTCCGGTCTGGCCAATCACCAGGGGGTTGAAGTTAACCGTCGGCCCGCTTGTGATGAGTGGGCCGACACCAAAGACATTGATAGTCACGGCAGCAGTCCCGGCGCCGCCGCCTCTGCTGGTGACCGTCAGGTTCACCACGTAGGTGCCGGCGTGCGCCGGAGTGAACGGCAAGGAGGCGGCGGTCCCGCTGGTGTAAGGCTGGCCATCTTTCTGCACCGACCAGTTGTACATGAATGTCTCCATGGTCCCCGGATCTGTCACCGTGCTGGTCAGCGTAAGGGCTGTACCCTCAGGGCTGCTTGCGGGCGCTCCGTTGATCGCCACCACCGGAGGCACGACTGCCACCTGGATGATTTGTGGGGGCGCCAGGCCAGAGCCGCCATCCTTATCCGTGACGGTGAGCGCAACTATATAATTCGAGCAATCTTCCGGCGTGAAGGTAAACGTATCGCTATCGCCCAAGCCGGGACCGTGGGTCTCATTGGCGAAGTCCAGGCCGTCCCTAGTCACGCGCCACGCATAGGCTTGAGTGTCCACCGAGCCCGGGTCCGTTACCACGGCAGAAACCGTGATGGGGGAGCCCTCGGGTTTCAGCCCGTCCGGCACAATGATCGTCGGCATAGGCTGGACATTCAGAACAGGGATGGTCACCGTATCAGTGCCGGTGCCGCCATTACCGTCATTCACCGTAACCGTGGCCACATAAGTAGCGTTATCATTGGGGGTAAAGATCATGGTCGCGGCATTTCCGCTGGCATAGGGTGCGCCATCCTTGGTTACACTCCAATTATACGTCATTATTTCACCGGTGCCCGGATCGGAGACCACGGTTCCCAGAGTTATCTTGGTGCCCTCGAGGCTCGTCGTCGGGGCATTGATGATCTGGACCGTCGGCGGCACGTTTATAACAGTGATGGTCTTGGTATCCGTGCCCGTGCCGTTGTCTTCGTCGGTCACAGTCAGTGAAACCACATAGGTGCCAGGGCCGGTGGCCGCGAAGCTGTACGTTGTGGAGTTGCCCTTCGGCACCACCCGCCCGTTGCTCGCAGTCACCGTCCAGGTGTACAGGTAGAAGTGTGCGACTGGAGCGGTCACCGTGCTCGTCAGGTTGATCTGATCGCCCTCGAGTGCGCTGGCAGGAGCGCCGTTGATAGCGACTGTGGGCGGCACGACGGCTACGTGAATGGTCTTGGTGACAGTTGCAGTCCCGCCGCTGCTGCTGATGACCGTCAGGGTCACTGTGTAGTCACCATCCTCATTCGGAATGAGCGTGTAGTTCGGGGTCGTGCTCCTGGCGTATGGATTGCCATCCATGGTTATGTTCCAGGCATAGGTGAAGGTGTCCGATTCATTGCCCGGAGGTTCAGTAACCGTGCTCGTCAGATTGATTGGCGTCCCCTCAGGGCTGCTGGGCGGCGCACCGTCAACAACGAGAGTTACCGGTACGATAGTTACGTCAACTGTCTGGGTAGCCGCCACACCTACCCCGCCGTCCTTATCCGTGACGGTCAACCCAACCTGGTAGGTCCCCTGTGAGTCGGGCTTAAAGGTGAGATTATCGGTCGGCGGGTCGCCGGGGCCATGGGACACAGTTACGAAGTTGCTCCCGTTCTTCGACACCGTCCATGAATAGGTGTAGTTGTCCACGCCGGTCGGAGGCGCGCCAGGGTCCGTCACCACGCCCGTCACAGTGAGCGCCTTGCCTGCCGGGCTGCTCGCGGGCAAGCCGGTGATTTGGACCGCCGGGGCCACGTTGGCGACGCTGATCGTCTTGCTGTCCGAGCCGGAGCTGCCGTCGTCGTCGGTGACTGTCAGCGTCACCGTATAGATGCCCGCGACCTCAGCCGTGAAACTGAAGGGCGGTGTTGTGCCACTCGGTGCTATCACTTGCCCAGGGGGCGCCGTCACGTTCCACAAATAGGTGAAGGTATGCGCGACCGCGACGGGGTCGGTAATAGTGCAGCCCAGGCTGAAGGTCGAGCCCTCGGTGCTAAAGGCCGGGGCGTTCGTGATAGCCACAGTGGGCGACACTGTTGTTGCGGTAATCGTCCTGGTGTCTGTCGCCGTGCCAAGGCTGCTGGTGGTGACTGTCAGGGTCACCACGTAAGTTCCCTCGTCATCCGGAGTGAACGTGAAACCAGGGTTCGTGCCGGTAGCGAATGGATTCGTAGGAACCCCATCGTGCGTTTTCACTACCAACCAGGCATAGGTGAAAGTGTCCGCGGTGTTGGCGGCAGGGGTTACAGTACACCCCAGATTGATCGGCGTGCCTTCAGGGCTCTTCCCGCTAGGGGGCGAGTTGGTAATAGCCACCGCGGGATTCACGGCAACTACGGTAATGAGCTGGGTCGTCGGCGGCGCGCTTGACCCTCCGTCCTTGTCGGTGATGGTCAGTGAAACCGTATAGACTCCTGCGGTGTCCGGCGTAAAGGTGTAGTTATTGGTCGCTGGCAGCCCCGGACCGTTCGTGGCGCTGCTGAAAGGAATCACGCCCTTCGTCACACTCCAGGCATAGGTGAACGTGTCCGCAGGGCTGCCGGGGTCTCCGGCTGTCCCGGTCACTGTGATCGCCGTGCCTTCGTTGTATGGCGGCGCCGCTGGCAGCGTGATGGCGATTGCCGCCGTGGGCGCTACATTGTTCACGGTGATCGTCTGCACGGGGGCCAATCCTACGCCGCCGTCCTTATCCGTGACCGTCAGCGAGACCACGTAGGTCCCGGTGTTGAAGGCCGTAAAGTTAAAGGTATCGGTGGTGGGGTTCGGGAGCACAGCGTGGTTGACAGGGTCGTGTGTCGCGCTGAGGTAATTGTTCCCATTCAACGTCACGCTCCAGGCGCAGGTGAAGGTGTCCACCGTGCCCGGGTCTGTTATCGTACCAGTGGCCGTGATGAGCGTGCCTTCGTTAACATTAAGGCCCGGCGCCACGGTGATTGCGGCTGTCGGCGGCACGTTCGTAATATTTATCGTCTTGCTGTCCGTACCAGATTGGACGTCGTCGTCGGTCACCGTCAGCGTGACCACGTACTTGCCGTTATCGCGGGGAGTGAACGTGAAAGCTGCAAGGGTGCCAGCAGGCGACGGAAACACTTGGCCATTGTCCGCCACCACGCTCCAGGAGTATGTGGGGGCGTGCGTGGTCCCGGCCGGGTAAGTCACAGTGCTGCCCAGATTGATAGCCGTGCCTTCGGCGCCACTGGTCGGGGCGCCCGTGATCGCCACAATGGGCGCCACAGTTGTGACAATGATTGTCGCGGTGGCATTGTTAGCACCAGGAACAGAACTGCTGGTGACTGTCAGTGTTGCCGTGTACGTTCCTTCGTCATCTGGAGTGAAGGTGATAGTGGAGTTCGTGCCGGAAGCGAACAGGAAATTATTAAAACCATCGGTATTCGTCTTCAGCACCGACCAGGCATAGGTGAAAGTGTCCGCGGTGTTGGCGGCAGGGGTCACAGTGCTTCCCAAACTGATTGCCGTGCCTTCAGGACTACTGGCGGGCGCGTTGGTAATAGCCACCGCGGGATTCACGGCAACTACGTTAATGAGCTTGGTCGTCGGTGGCGCGCTTGACCCTCCGTCCTTGTCCGTGATAGTCAGCGAAACCACATAGTTTCCGGCTGTGTCCGGCGTAAAGGTGTAGGTATTGGTATTTCCCATCCCCGGCCCGTTCGTCGCGCTGCTGAAAGGATTCCCGCCCTTGGTCACATTCCAGGCATAGGTGAAGGTGTCTACCGATCCCGGATCGGTCGCAGTCCCCGTCACGGTAATTGCCGTGCCCTCGTTGTACGGTGGCGCCGCCGGCAGCGTGATGGCGATTGCCGCCGAAGGATTCGCGTTGGTAACGGTAATCGTCTTGGAGTCGGTGTTGGAGAAGCCAGTGTTATCAGTCACGTTCAGTGTGACCACATAAGTGCCGTTGTCGTTGGGCGTGAAGCTGTACGTATTCGCATTTCCGGCAGCCACCACCTGATTGTTGCTGGCCGACACCGACCACAAATATGTGAATGATGTCGCCGTTGGGTCGCCAATCGTCACGCCCAGGTTTACCGGCGTCCCTTCTGAAATACTGCCGCCGGGCGCGCCGGTGATGGCCACGGCCGGATTTATCGTCAGTGTCCCTGGGACATAGATAAAGGAATAGTTCGTGGCTACCGCACCGCTGGGGATAATCTGGTACAGACCCACAGGACTGAGCAGCCCCGCCGCCGTGGTAAGGGTCGGCGTCGGGGACACGGGTGCTGTTACTTCCGTTTCACCATTGACAAAGCCGCTGTAGCTATACGTAAAGGCTGGGTTGGCAGTATTGTAGACCCTGCTCTTGTTGCCGGCTGTGACAGTCAGCGGCACCGGCGCTACAACCAATATATCTTGGGCGCTGCCCTGGTAATAGGTGTCGTTGATGACCGCCCCGACTGCATAGCTGCCGGCGTTCGTGGGCGTTGCGGGCACAGGGTTATAGGTAACGACAACAGTCTTTCCCACCGGATTCGTCGTGACTGTGGCTAACTTCTGATTTATGCCATCGTAGGTCTGGTTTAGGTTGCTGAGCATCACCGTCGCAGTAATCTTGTTGATCGTCACGTTTTCGGATGTAACCGGCGCCGGTAGCACCGGGTTATCGGCATCGGTGAACTGGATGGTTATCGTCCCGACCGTGTCGCAATTCAGGCCTGCGTTCGCGAATGAGGCCACGCCGTTGACCGCCTGGACGGTTGTGGTGCCTAGCAGGTTTCCAGACCCGCCGGCGCGCGCCGCGGTCACATGATCATTACTTTTGGGATCGGTGGGGGCGCATAGGTTGCCGAATAGGTCTGTGATCCAGATAACCGGCTGTTGCGGGAAGATCTGGTTTACATCTACTATGTTCGAAGGCTGTGTGGTAATCACCAGTTGGGCTGCCGCACCTGGATTGTTGGTAAGGTGGAAGCTCACTGGGTTGGGCGTGTATGTCAGGACTGTGGCAGTCACCACATAGGGGCCGCCTGCCACCGTGTTGGCAGTAAAAGCCGGGGCGGTGGCGAAACCACCGGCGATGGTCACGGCGGTGTTCACACCGCCGGCAAAAGTCCCACTGGCACCCGCAGCCGGCGCGGTAAACGTCACAGTCTTACCAACTTGGGGGACGCCACCACCATCAAATACTTGAACTTGTAGCTGGGTCCCAAAGGCTGTGTTTACCGGGAAGTTCTGGGGGTTGCCCGCAACGATTGTAATATAAGGGCTCGGCACAGAGGCCACGTTGATGGTCACTGTTGCCGCCGCCGCGGAAGTCTTGACCCCATCATTGACGGTAAATGTTAAGGAGTCAGCGCCAAACCAGCCGGGATTCGGGGTATAAACTACTTTCATCGCAGGGTCGGTCACCACGGTGGGTGTGGCGCCGATGACGGTCGTGCCATCGGATTGGTACAACACCCCGTTAGCCGGCAGCACGCCAGTGATCGTCGCCGTCATGGGCTTGGGGACGCGCAGGGACGTGCCGGTGAGCGTTATCGCTTGCGTGGTATACTCATTCAAGTTCACAGTTTGCGATGTGGCGGTGGGCCGCGAATCGGCCGACACGTACACCTGAGCGCCGGCTGTGCCCCATAACGGGCCATTGGTGTCCTCTACGTCCAGGACGACCGTATATGTGTTGCCGGGGGACCAGGCTGCCGGCTTGGGATTGACCGTCTGAGTAGCCCCAAAAACTTGGCCGGTGGGCAGTGTCCATCTGTAAGACTGGATTACATCGCCAACGTCAGGATCGTAGGAATGTGTGCCATCGAGAGTGAGGGTGGCATCCATCACGTCGAAGATGTAATCGGCGATCGTATATCCTGTCCCGGGGGGCACGGGAACGGACACGGGAGCATGGTTAGTATTGGTAACAGAGATGACGACCGAACTGTCCGTGGCCGTCTGAGGCGTCGGGGTGCTGTTATCTGTGACAAGCAACACAGTGTGGTATGTCCCCACTCCGCCCACCTTGAACGTCACGATGGCATTGGGGTCCGTAGTCGTAAAGTCGTACGTGCCGTCGGGGACGCCGTCATACACGCCGCCGCCAAGGTTTTTGCCGAAGTCCCACTGATACTGCACGATGCTCTTCGTGGGATCGAGGTGGTAAGACTCATTGTGGTGAACGGTCACGGTTGAGTTGGGGGCCACATTCGTGGAATCCGCAAAGCCCACAGCAACGGGCGGCGAGGTCATGAACGCCAATTCCAGAATCTCCACGCCCATGGCTGTGATAAGCACGGGATAGGAATCGTACAAGGGCCACATGCTCGAGCTCCCATGTATCTGGCCATTAGCAATGGTATTCGTGCTATCACGGTGGGCCAACAGCCAGGTTCGATAGTCGGTATACCAAAAGTGTTTCGTGCCCCCTGTATCCTGAAAATACTGAATGACCGGGCTATAAGCGCGCGCCCCTTTCATCGTGGCATACATGGCATAGAAATCGCCAAAATTGCCGTACTGACTTGAGTTGTCACCCCAGTGATTCCCAGTCCACAGCCTTGCCGCTGTGACCCTTGCGGACTCACCCGCGCCGCCCTGTGCCGGCCCGTTCCCGTCCCCGGGGTCAGGTCCTGCTGTGTCTCCACAGAAGTGCATGGAACCCAGATTTCCTGCTGTCTTTGCGACATTCGCCCAGCTATTGGCGCCAGAATAGCCTGTGCTCCCTTGGTAGAGCAAAGCGTTAATGGCATTATTTAGTCCGGTTATCAACGCCGGGCGCACATAACACCCCATCTTCGTCTGAGTCCAATAGAGCGCCGAGGCAATCCAAGTGTGCTGTGAACCGTCAAGAGCGCCAGCCGTCCTGGGTGTGTACCGCCAACCGCCCGTGGCGGGGGTCTGGGAGAAAGCAATGTAGTCTATCAACTCCTGGCAAACCCACTTGTAGGTCTTGCCCACGCAGGGACCGCCCACGTTACCCACGACCTGGTTAGGCACATCCGAGGTTCCCAATGAGGCCAAGACCATGCCACTGGTATAGAAGTCGTCGCCGATGTTAGAGGCAGGTTTCATTCCAGAGGCATTGATGTTGGTAGGATCAGGATCGTTGGCTTCTATAGTGGCATCAGAAATCGCGTAGGTAACCAGGTCGGAGAAAAGGTAGTTGTGCATGGCTTGCACATCAGCCGTATAGGGGTCCGCGGCATCGCCCCCGGCCCAATGGGTCTTGCTCTGCATCGCTTGGACTATCACAGCCGTACCCGCGAAGTCGTAGCCGTTGTCAGTAGTAGGATTGCTGTTTGCCCTGGCGAGTGGCTGGCCACCCGCTGAAGTGGTCCGCTTCAGGTTACGGTGACAGAACCAGAGACCGTCATCCACTGCAATGTCGGTCTTGATCGAATCGGTCACGCTTGCAGACGGAAAGACTCTGATCTTGTAGGTTGCGTAAACACTGGTGCCTAAGCCGTTGTTATCCGTAATTTTGACCGTGCTGGAGTACGTAATCGTGTTGGTGGGATCAGCGTAGGTATGGAACACGGTGATGTCGCAGCAAACGCCGTCATTTTGTTGGTTTAGCCCGCCAGGGGATGCATCAAAGGTCCCCGAACCGGTGTAGTCCCACTGCACTGCGTAAGGCGTAGTGCCGCCGGTAACAACGGCTTTGAGGGCAGTGACTGCCCCGCCGTAGGTATAGTGCGGCACGGCAGCATTGTCGCCAATCACGCGCGGCGTCAAGACCTGCAACGCCGCCGCTCCGGCCAAGCGCGGCAGCAGCAAAAGCGCGCATAACCAGAAGCCCTTGCGAAGCGCAGGAATCGAAAACCTGCGCCGAGAACCATCCTCAAACGAAACTACGCCATCTCTTCTGTTGCTGGTGCCCATGTGTTGCTCCTCCCAAGTCCTCGTATGCCCATGCCCCCGGCGGCATGTAAAGTATCGGTGGTACAATGAATGTCAAGATGTTTATTTACAAATCTGTCAAGAGTCTGTGACGCGGTGCACTCGGTGTCCATATCTACCATCACGCCAGATGCTTGACTTGATGGTGGCCCACCCGAAGCGAAGCCAAGTGTCTGTGGAAACCAAGCAACAAGAAGCCACGACATGAGCACCCCAATGCGACAGGGCTCACCCCGCGCAAAGCGGTGCTTCTTGTGGCCTTCGGTCATCCGGCCAGTTGGGCCGGGCCAACCGCGCATGTCACCCTCCGCGTTCACCTATGAACGGAGACATTTATGGTGAAGCACAGCCAATGCCATTCCAGTCTAGTTGTTAACTATTAACCATACATTATCGCTATCACCTTTGGCCTAAAGGAGTTCAGTATTCATCAACTGCACAATGCGGACCTTTCAGGTCCAAGACTGACAGTCAAATCCAAACATCTTTGTAAGCCAGAGACGCACTGGCTATGGAACTAGACCCATACTGTCAAGTAATGGACAGGAATAAAATGGATAACATTGTCAAGTGGTTTGTTTACAACGAGTTATAAATGTCAATTATTCAACAGACATGTCAATTCTTCAACAGACAGGTATTGGCGCTCTACCCCAATCTTCGTACTTTGCTTAGTTTTTAGTTGCAGTTGCCCGCTCAGCGAAGTAACTTCTGTGGTGGAGACCTGCGGTGTGCCTTTGTTGCTGATAAAGGACTTGCGTGACCAGCTACCCCAAGAGTACGAAGGTTGGGTCAGGGATGCGCCAAGTCCGGAAGGGCTGCGATTATGAATCGGACTGTGGTGTTGAGTGGGCTGCTTTGTTTGGCCCTCGCCGGCGCCCAGGCAGCGGAAAGGGAGCTGCCTGCTGTGTGGAGCAAAGAGAAGGCCTGGGAATGGTACAAAAGCGCCGGTGTGATCCGCGGCTGCAACTATCTGCCCCGCACCGCGGTCAATTCCACGGAAATGTGGCAGGCGGAAACCTTCGATCTGCAAACCATTTCTCAGGAACTCGGCTGGGCCAAGGACTCCGGCTTCAACAGCCTGCGCGTCTTTTTGCAGTACCGTGTCTGGGAGAACGACGCCAAAGGATTGAAGGAGCGCATCGCTGCATTCCTGGCCGGCGCCGCCAGGAACGGTATTTCCGTCACGTTCGTGCTCTTCTGCGATTGTTCTTTCGCCGGCAAGGAACCGTACCTGGGCAAACAGGACGAGCCTGTGCCGGGCGTCCACAACAGCGGCTGGGTCCCCAGCCCGGGCCTCAAACTCGTGGCCGACAAATCCGCCTGGCCCAGCCTTGAAAAATACGTGAAGGATGTCGTGGGCAGCTTCTCCCAGGACCAGCGCGTGCTCCTCTGGGACCTCTACAACGAACCGGGCAACTCCGGCATGGGTGAGAAGAGCCTGCCGCTGGTGGAAGCGGCCTTCGAGTGGGCGCGCGTCGCCGGCCCTGCCCAGCCGCTCACCACAGGCCCCTGGAGCGATTTCAAGTCGCGCATGTCGCAGCGCATGCTGGACCTGTCGGACGTCGTTACCTTTCATGGCTACGATGGCGCAGCCGGCCTGGAGGCGAAGATACTCCGCTGCCAGGCCCAAGGCCGGCCGGTCCTATGCACCGAATGCTTGCGGCGTCAGGGCAGCCCGTTCGGCATCTTCCTTCCTGTCTTCGCCAAACACGGCATTGGCTGGTATAATTGGGGCCTCGTGGCCGGACGCACTCAGACTTACATGCCTTGGGGTTCGAAGAAGGGCGACCCCATGCCGGCGCTCTGGCAGCACGATGTCCTGCACCCGGATGGCAAACCGTTCGAGGCACATGAACTGGAGCTGATACGCGGCTTCAGGTTTGACAAGACGTAGAACTGCGGGGGAGGCCCCTATGGATCTGATCCATTCCGTCATTGAGACAGTCAGAAGAAGGAACCCCGGCGAACCCGAGTTCCTCCAGGCCGTTACCGAGGTGCTGGAGTCGCTCAGGCTGGTCCTGGAGCGCCACAAGAAGTACCGCGAGGGCGGGCTGCTGGAACGCCTGGTCGAGCCGGAACGGCAGATTGTCTTCCGTGTCGCCTGGCAGGACGATAAAGGCGAAGTGCGGGTGAACCGCGGCTTCCGCATTCAGATGAACAGCGCCATCGGCCCCTACAAAGGCGGCCTGCGCTTCCATCCCTCGGTCAACCCCAGCATCCTGAAGTTCCTCGCTTTTGAGCAGGTCTTCAAAAACTCCCTCACCACCCTGCCTATGGGCGGCGCCAAAGGCGGCTCCGACTTCGAACCCAAGGGTAAGTCCGACAACGAGGTGATGCGCTTCTGCCAGGCGTTCATGAGCGAGCTTTTCCGCCACATCGGCCCGGACACCGACGTCCCCGCGGGCGACATCGGCGTGGGCGGGCGTGAGATCGGCTATCTCTTCGGGCAGTACAAGCGCCTGAAAGCCGAGTTCAGCGGCGTGCTGACCGGCAAGGCGCTCAACTGGGGCGGCTCGCTCATCCGTCCCGAGGCCACTGGTTACGGCGCGGTCTACTTCGCCGAGGAAATGCTCAAGACGCGCTGGCAGAGCTTGAATCGCAAGGTGTGCACGGTCTCCGGCTCCGGCAACGTCGCCCAGTACACCATCGAGAAGCTGAACCAGTGCGGCGCCAAGGTCGTCACCCTCTCGGACTCCAACGGTACCATCTACGACAAGGACGGCATCAACGCGGAGAGATTGCGTTGGGTTATGGACCTGAAGAACGTCCGCCGCGGCCGCATCAGCGAGTACGCTGACAAGTTCGGCGCCCAGTATCTGCCGGACAAGCGCCCCTGGGACATCAAGTGCGATTGCGCCTTCCCTTGCGCCACCCAGAACGAGATTTGCGGTGATGACGCCAAGACGCTCCTGGCCAACGGCTGCGCGCTGGTCTGCGAAGGGGCCAACATGCCCACAGAGCCGGAGGCCATCAGCCAGTTCCTGGAGAAGAAAATCCTCTACGGCCCCGCCAAGGCCGCCAACGCCGGCGGCGTGGCCACTTCTGGCCTGGAGATGGCCCAGAACTCCATGCGCCTAGCCTGGCCGCGCGAGGAAGTGGACTCGCGCCTGCACCAGATCATGATCGCCATCCACAAGAACGCGTACAACACCGCCAAGGAGTACGACGTGCCGGGCAACCTGGAGGCCGGCGCAAATATCGCCGGCTTCGTCAAGGTCGCGGATGCAATGCTGGACCAGGGGGTGATGTGATTGCGGATTTTAGATTTTGGATTTTGGATTAGCGTGAAACCAGGAACCTGAAACCCCAGATGGCCAATCCCAAAGCACGCGATGTCAAACTTACCGCCGGCCGGGAGAAGGCAATCCTCGTCGGCGGCTACCGCCCCGGCGATCTGTTGCCCGGCGAGGAACCGCTCGAAGAACTCCAGCGCCTGGCGGAAACCGCGGGCGCCGAGGTCGTTGACAAAGTCGTGCAGCAAATCCGGCAGATCAATCCGGCCACTTACATCGGCAAGGGCAAGGTTGAGGAAGTCAAGGAAGTCGCGCTTGCGCACGGCGCCAAGTGCATCCTCTTCGATCACGACCTGCTGCCCAGCCAGGGCCGCAACCTCGACGTGGCCACCGGACTCAAAGTCCTCGACCGCACCGAACTCATCCTCGACATCTTCGCCGGCCACGCGCGCACGCGCACGGCCATCGTCCAGGTCAGCATCGCTTTGTTCGAGTACCGGCTGCCGCGCCTCAAGCGCCTCTGGACGCACCTCGAACGCCAGACCGGCGGCATCGGCGTGCGCGGCGGGCCGGGCGAGCGCCAGCTTGAGGTGGACCGCCGCAGAATCGAGAAACACCTTGACGACCTGAGGGCGGAGCAGGCCGAGATCGAAGCCCGCAAGGTGCGCATGGTCCGCTCCCGCGCCAGGGACAACTACCTCGTCTCGCTGGTCGGCTACACCAACGCCGGCAAGAGCACGCTGATGCGGGCGCTCACCGGCGAGGACGTGCTGGTCGAAGACCGCCTCTTCTCCACGTTGGACACCAAGACCAGCCTGCTGCGCCTGGGCGGCGGCGTCAGCGTGCTGCTCTCCGACACCGTCGGCTTCATCCGCCGCCTGCCCCACCACCTGGTGGCCAGCTTCCACGCCACACTGGAGGAAACGCGCACGGCCGACTTGCTGCTGCACGTGGCCGACGCTTCCTCGCCGTTGGTGCGCGGACAGATTGAGGCCGTGAACGGAGTGCTCAAGGAACTCGGCGCGGCCAGCCGCGAGACCATTCTCTTGTTGAACAAAGTGGACGCCATACCGCCCCAGCAGGAACTGGACTTCGAGCTGCTGCGCCGTGATTTTCCCGAGGCCGTACCGCTTTCGGCACTGCAGCAACAGGGCCTGGAACGGTTGCGCAACGGCATTCTGGAGCGCGCGCGCGAAAGCGCCAAGCCGCTTAAGATCGCCGTGCATCTCGGCGATGGCAAGACGCTCGCTTTCCTCGCCACGCATTTCTTCGAGGACTCGCGCACGGTGGACGGCGAGTGGGTCACGCTCAGCGGCCGCGCCTCGCCCAACGTCCTGGATAAGCTGCTCAAGAGTAAAGAGTCGGTGCGGATTCTGGAAGGCGGCCCCACTGCATGACTTGGCCTCAAACATTCACCACAGAGGCACAGAGACACAGAGAGGGAAAGGAGTTGGACGTTCGCTCAGCGGAGCAATCCAAAGTCCTTTCTCTGTGCCTCTGTGTCTCTGTGGTGAATAGTGTGTGTTGAACCCGGAGGTACCCGTGGCTGAACGACGCTACAAGCCCGAATTCGCGCCTGCGCTGGTGGGAACGGCGGGACACGTGGACCACGGCAAGACTTCCCTCGTGCGCCTCCTCACCGGCTGTGACACCGACCGCCTGCCGGAAGAGAAGGCGCGGGGGCTGAGCATTGACCTGGGCTTCGCGCCGTGCCTGCTGCCCAGCAAGCGCATCGTCGGCATCGTGGACGTGCCCGGCCATTCCGATTTCATCCGCAACATGGTCGCCGGCGCGGCCTCCATTGACGTGCTCCTGCTGGTCATCGCCGCTGACGACGGCATCATGCCGCAGACTGATGAGCACATGCACATCGTCAACCTCCTGCGCGCGCCGCAAGTCATGGTGGCTCTGACCAAGACCGACATGGTGGCGCCCGAGCGGGTTGTGCAAGTGCGGGAGAGCGTGGCCGCGTTTCTCGCCCGCAACGGTTTTCCGCAGGCGCCTATCGTTCCTGTTTCCAATAAGACGGGCGAGGGGCTGGACGAGTTGCGCATGGCCCTCAACGCGCTCGTGGAACGGGCCACGCTGCGCCCGCCCGACCCGCGGGTTTTCCGCATGAACGTGGAGCGGACCTTCAACGTCAAGGGCCTCGGCACGGTTGTCACGGGCATACCGCTTTCCGGCGCCATCACTGTGGGCGGCCAGGCGGAACAGGTCATCGGCCATGGTTACGAGCGCTTCCAGCCTTTCGTCACCTGCGTGCTTCTGTTCATTCTGCTCAACAATCTCATCGGTCTGCTGGGCGGCTTTCCCGGCATTACCACCCCCACCAGCCAGCCTCAAGTGCCTTTGGGAGTCGCCGTCCTCACTTTTCTCTATTACAACTAC
>JBEKKG010000028.1:0-18493 GCA_050010835.1 Planctomycetota bacterium | reverse complement strand
CACCGCTCGCCTTACCGCGGTTTCAGCGTCGAGTTCGCCGAATACCGCCAGTACGTTCCGGGCGACGACATCCGGCACCTGGACTGGAAGGTCTTCGCCAAATCCGACCGCTACTATCTCAAGCAGTTCGAAGAGGAAACCAATCTGGCCTGCAATATCCTGGTGGATGTCTCGCCTTCGATGGACTACAAGGCTGAAGGCGCGCGCTGGACCAAACTGGAATACGCCTGCCGCATGGCCGCGTGCCTGGCGTACCTGATGATCAGCCAGCGCGACGCGACGGGACTGATGACCTTCGACAACAAGATTCAGGAGGTCCTGCCGGCGCGCGGCAGTCCGGCCCACCGCCAGCTCATCCTCGCCACGCTGGACAACACCAAAGCCGGGACCGGCGACACCGACCTGGCCGGCCCCATGCACGGCCTGGCGGAGAGCCTGAAGAAGCGCGGCATGATCGTGCTGCTCTCCGATCTGCTCGACGATCCGGTGAGAGTCATGAGCGCGCTGCAGCACTTCCGCTTCCTGGGCAATGAAGTGATCGTGTTCCACGTGCTGGACAACGACGAGCTCAATTTCCCGTTCGATGCGCTGACGGAGTTCACGGACAGCGAGTCCAAGCAGCAGGCGCTGGTCGCGCCCCAGTCGGTGCGCCACGAGTACCTGCGCGAGTTTGACCAGTTCTTCGGAGCGTACCGCAAAGGCTGCGCGGACCTGGGCATTGACTACAAAGTCATGAATACCAGCTCGAACCTGGAGTTGGCGTTGAGCGAGTACCTGTACCAGCGCAGCCGGTTGTATTGACGGCCGTAGGTTTCATGCACGTCCCCGTTACTCGCGCGAACACCTTACACGCCCTCAAGCGGGAACCACTTCTCTTTGTCTGGAACGTGACCAATGCGTAGGCCCTCTTCTTCCGCAAGACGAGTGTATTTGTCTCGAAGCGCAACGTTCTCAAGTCTGCCTGCTACGTAAGCGGCGAGCACGAACTTAATGAAACAGTCATGCCCAGCCTCGACCTCCGATAGTGCGGCTTTGAGATCGGTGCATCTCGTGAACCAAGGAATAGCTGTTTCGGATACGCGCGCCGCGATGTCCCTGGCCACCTCTTCAGCATTCGTGCCGTCCGGATCTAACCACCATATGTCCCTACGGCTGCGTTCAGCAGGATTTTCGCTCCTCAAGGTGCCGACTCGGTCGCGTTGCAGAAGGCCCCTGTCAAGGTGCGAGCGCATGTGGCATGCAAACTCGGCAGGGCAAACCCGCCCCTTCTCGTCAGTCTTGATTTTGCCTGTCCTGGGAATGAAGCGATAGTAGACACCTAACCATACGCAGACCGAAGCCGGCGGCCATCCAGTTACGGCCGAGAAGTAGTTGCCGACGGCTCTGATGTTGAACACCCATATGCATTCAGATCGCCAGTTCCAGGCATTCCGGGCGTCCACCTTCTCGAATCCGCCCGCTCTGAGAGCAGGCATCACGTAGGTGCGAAGGCTCCTGTTGATTATCGTTGACGACGGCAGCATCTCGTTCACCCCCCCCGCCCTAACGCTATGTGACATTCAGGACATTCAGGGACGTTCACGAAACTATTCCCTGCCAGCCAGATTGATAGGCTGGGCACCGTCCGCAGACAATGACGCTCCCTTCTGTTCTAGTCCTCAAACCCCGGCCTCTTGAAGGCCCGCGCTTCGAATCTCAGGAACAGTGACGCATCTACTCTGCTTGTTGCGTCCCTGTTCCTGGCACTTAGAGGCCACCGCAGCTTCGCCCTTTGTAACCGTTCACACTCTCCCCCGTGTGGAGAGGGGCGCGCGCGGCAAGCGTGCGCGATGAGAGCCTGCGTCGTCCGTAACCACGAACTGCACGGCTGCCTTGTTCTTTGTGGCCTTGGCCTCCGTTTTCCGCAGCCTGGCACTGTCCGTCTCAAAATTGCGCTGCAGGTTGATCCAGAAACCGGCAGGCACCCCGAATACGGACTCCAGGCTTGACGCCGTGGCCGGAGTTATGGGCGCCCGGCCTCCTAGAATCTCGTCGAGAGCCTCGGTTGTAAGGCCGGTCAACTTTGCCAAGTCTGCCGGCACCATGCCGCGGGCCTCCAGCATTTCCTGCAGGGTGTCGCCAGGAGGAACCACGTAATCCGGCTCGTAGACCAAGTCCTTCTTCTTAGCCATGTGTATCTACCACCTCAATTATCCGCACTCTGTTGACTGCCTGCAGATCAACCCCGCCATCCGCCTTCAACGGTATCGGGTACTGAGCAGGCTCCAGGATCAAGCGGTAAGGGTGTTTCAAATCTACAGAGAACTGGCCCGCTCGATCACCGCTCAGTTTATGGCATCGTTGCGGCGGCACTGTCGGCACCTCCGCCAGGCAACGAAAGGCCTTCAGTTCTCTAAGGCGCTGCCGAACTTTATTCCCGATCTGCGGTCCCCATTCGCGGTCTGTCTCCTTTGCAGAACTGCAGACCTTCTGGAGCTTCACTGTATTGAATAATACATCCATGTGCGCAGTTTCTCAATGGGAAAGTCTGCCTTGAACTGCTGAGTCTGTCAAGAACTTCCCCGCTTGCCGAAATCCCAGTGACAGTGACGGCGGGTAGCACTGTCCCCAGACAATGCCGCGGGTGGCCGCCCCAAGCGAAACGCGGGGAGGGTGAGCGAAGCGAACAAGAAGCTGTTCCTTGAACATCCGCAGACATAAGGACCCAAACCTTGAATTGGAACGCCCAAGGCAGGGCTTCTTGTGGCCTTCGGCCACCAAGCCCGTTGGGCCGGGCCACCCGCGCGACGCGGAACTACTCGTGAGACCAAGCGCGCCCTCTTCAAAGCACGAAGCCTCCGCGAAAGCGCTCGATTTTCACCCGCGCGGGGTGTACAAGAGGCAAGTGAGGGAAGACGAGCGACGATGAATCTGCTGAACCCCTGGTATCTCACCGGCCTGGCCGCGGTCGCCGTCCCGATCCTGATCCATATTCTGCAGCGCGACCGCATCCGGCGCATCGTCTTCCCGGCCACGCGCTTTTTGCTCGGCGCCTCCCGCAAGATCACCCGTACCCAGGCGCTGCGCGAACTGATCCTGCTGATCCTGCGCGCGACGGCGATGTGCCTGCTGGCGCTGGCGCTGGCGCGTCCGTTCTTCATGAAAGCCGGCGAGGCCAGCGCGGCGGCGGGAACCGCCGGCAAAGTCGCGGCCGTTGTGGTTGATACGTCCGCATCCATGCGCATCGGCTCGCGCATGCAGGAAGCCAGGCGGCAGGCGCTCGACAGCATCGCCAATTACCACGCGGGCCTCGACCGCGTGGCGCTGCTGACGATTGACCAGGAAGCCCGGCGCGTGGTGGACCTCACGGGCAACCTGGATGAGGTGCGCGCCGCGATCAACACGCTCGAAGCCGGCTACGGCGGCACGGACCTGCTGGCCGGACTGCGCGAGGCCGACAGGCTCCTGCAGGGCGACGAATACAAGCATGTCGGACGCGAGATCGTCCTGGTCTCGGACCTGCAGCGCAGCGGCTGGGCGCAGTTCCACGGCGACTGGCGCGTGATGCCGGGGACGGATTTGAGGGTCAAACCGGTTGCGTTGAACGCCGCGGATAACGTGGCGATTACGCAAGTCGCCATTCCGAAGAGCAGCGTGCTTTCGGCCCGCCCCGAAGCTCTGAGCCTGCAGGCCGTCAACTTCGGCCGGCAGGAACGCAAGAACGTCAAGGTAACGCTGACGATTGACGGCGCCAAAATTGACGAGAAGTTCGTGAACCTCGGCCCCGGCAAGACCGAAGTCGTCCGTTTCACCTATAAGTTCGAGAAACCCGGTGACAGCGCGGGCACGCTCGCCGTAGACGCGAAAGACGACTTCCCGGACGACAACACCTGGTTCTTCAACGTGCGTGTCCTGCCGCGCGTGCAGGTGCTGCTGGTGAACGGCAGTCCGAATGCGGCGGCGGCGCAAGACGACGGGCGCTTCGTCAAAGAAGCGCTCTCCGTGCCGGGCACGCCGTTCCAGGTGCGGGAGCTCGGGCCGCAGGCGTTCACCGCCAAAGACCTGGAAGGCTGCCAGGCGGTTATTTTCGCCAACGTCGGCTACTTGGCGGAAGCGCTGGCCGGGCCGCTGAAGACGTTCGTCGCCAACGGCGGCGGAATTATGGTTTTCCCGGGCGACCGCGTCAACCCTGAGGATTTCAACCGCAGTTTCAGCGGCCTGGTGCCCTGCCGCCTGAAGCAGGTCTGCGCGAAGGACGACAAGAGCGAAGGCTGGACGATCGGCGAGATCGAACTGCAGCATCCGATCTTCCAGCACTTCACGACGCCGCAAAGCGGCGATTTCGCCAGCGCCAGGTTCAGCAAGTATTTCTCAATCAGCGATTCGCAGGCGGCGCACGTGCTCGCACGCTACATAGACGGCCCTCCCGCGCTGCTCGAACAGGGCATCGGCAAGGGCTACAGCCTGCTGTTCACGTCCAGCGCCGGCATGAAGTGGAACGACTTCTGCCTGCAAGGCGGCGTCTTCGTGCCGTTCGTCCATGAGTCGCTGAAGTACCTGGCCGTGCACAGTGAAGGCATCACGGCAGCCGCTGTCGGCGAGGCGCTCGCGTTCGGCGGCGCCAAAGTCGAGGTCCTCAAACCCGACGGAGAGAAACTCAACCCCGCTCCGGGAGCAGCGGCCCTGTCCGCGCCGCTGCCGGGCATCTATACCGTCAAGAACGGCGATAAGGACGAAAAGCTGGCGGTCAACATTCCGCGCACGGAATCCGAACCGGCCATGATGGACGCCCAGGAGCTGATCGCGGCCGTTGCGTCCGACCCAGACGGCCAGCAGAAAACGATCGAAGGACACAATGTCTGGGTGACGGCCTCGAATTCCGTTCGGGAACGCATCGAGGGGGGACAAAAACTGGGCTGGTACCTGTTGCTCGCGCTGGTGGTGCTGCTTTTCGCCGAACACGTCCTGGCCAACAACACGTCCAGGCGGTGAGATTGTTTGCGAAATTACAGGCGCTGCTCGACGCGGCCGGAGTATCTATAGCAGAGGCAAAGGGGCATTTGTGCGAGGTGAACCATGGCGCAATACGTTGAACTGCAGTCACACCTGAACCGGGTCCGCTGGGCCTGGAAACGCACCGCCGCGCTGCAAGGACTTGCGGCCGTCGTCATTGAAGGCCTGGGCATGTTCCTGCTGTTCGCGCTGGTGGACTACATTTACATCCTGCAGCAGCCGGCGCGCGTTGCCTTCCTCACGAGCATGGGCGCGGTGCTCGCATACCTGTTTGGGCGCCACGTGCTGAGGCCGCTCCTGCGCGTCATTCCCGACGACCAGGTCGCGCTGTATATCGAAGAACGCCAGCAGGAGACCGAAGGCGCGCTGCTGTCCGCGACGGCTTTCGGCAAAGGCGACGGCCAAGGAAAACACTCTTCGGCGCTCTACAACTTCATCATCGTCAACATCGTCGCTGCCGCGGTAACAAAAGCCGGCAGCATTCAGCTTTCCAAGCTGCTCGACGTCCGAAAGTTGCGCAAGTACGCCATCGCCGCGGGCCTCGTGCTGCTGTTCTTTGGACTCAGCGCCGTCAGGTTTTCGAGCTTCTTCGGCGCACGGGCGACGCGCCTGCTGCTGCCCTGGCAAGTGACCGACGAGGACCGCCGCGCGATGGGCACGCTGCTGGACGGCGAGCCGAAGATAGATTTTGAAGTGGCGATCACGCCAGGCGAGCGCGTCCTGCGCGGCTCGGCGGTCACCGTGAAAGCCAAGCTCAGCCGCAGCCCTCGCGAGGAGGTTTGCATCAAGTTCCGCACCAAAGGCACAATCGAATTCCAGCAGCTCAAAATGGAAGAGATCGAGGAGCTCAACTCGTTTGCCATTCGGCTGCCGGATATCAATGACGATCTGGAATTCATGATTCAGAGCGGCAGAGAGGTGTCCAAAACGAATTACACTGTCGCCGTGTACGACAAGCTGGAGATCAAAGGCTATGAGTTGACGCTGACGCCGCCCGCCTACACCAAGTGGCCCACGACTGTGGAAACCAGCCAGGCGGCGGATATCACGGCGCTGATCGGGACCAAGGTGAAATTCCGCGCGCTGGCCAACACGCCGCTGGAAAGAGGCCAACTGAAATTCGACAACGGGAAGGAGCTGGCCCTTGCCGGCGAGGCGGGCAAGCAGGCCGCCGGCGGCGAATTCACGATCGAAAAAGACGCGGCGTACACGGTCAAGCTGCACAGCGCCGACGGCCAGGATTCGGAACCCGGCACCGCTTTCGTGATCAAGGCGCTGGTGGACGAGCCGCCGACGCTGTCCGTGGTCGCGCCGGCGTCGGACCTGGCCTGCCACCCGGCCACCGAAGTGGACTTCACGGTCAAAGTGGAGGAGGACGTCGGGATCGGCAGCGTGGAGCTGGTCTACACTTTCTCCACGGATGCGGACACAGCGCTGCACCGCGTGCCGTTCAAGATCGCCGACGCCGGCCCGGGCGAGAGAGAACTCACCATCACCCTGCCGCTGGCGGAACTGCAGCCGCGCGTCCAAGCCGGCGACTCGCTCTTCTACCACATGATTGCCAAGGATCTCAAAGGCCAGGAGGCCGTTTCGGACATCTACATGCTGAAGGTGCGGCCGTTCGAAATCGCGGGCGCGTTTCCCAGCGGCGGCACGCACGCGCGCACGCACGCGCCACCGCTGGACCTGATGATCTACATTGCGGCGGTCTGGAACGTGCACATCCAGAAGGAGCACATTGAGAAAGCAGACTATGAGCAGCGTTGCGATTCGCTGTGGGACAAGATGACCGACAGCGGCAAGCCCCGGCAGTTCAAGAAGCCGAAGATCTCATTGCTGCCGCCCGAGAAAGCCGCGCTGGTGCTGCAAGGCGACGAGCATGTCGCGCGCGGCATCGCAATCCTCAAGCAACACGACACCGGCGCCTCGCTCGCCGAACTGCGGAAGGGCCTGGCGCTGTACGAAAGGGCCGCGACCGGGCTGGACATGAAGGACAAGATGCCCGTACGCGAGAACGGCGAGGGCGTGGTTGACGGGAAGCCTTTCGACCCGATGAAGGACGCGCTGGGTTTCGTCAAGATGGACATTCCGGCGCCGGAATACGAGGCGCCGCCGTACGAAATGAAGCTGCCGGAGTACCGCCGCGCCATCAAGAGCGAAGAGGCGAAGGAACTGCGCGAAGAAGCCCAGAAGCTGCAGAAGAAAGAGCAGCAGTTGATAGACGAGGCCAAGAAACTGGCCGCGACCAGGGAAGAGGATAAGCCGACGCAGACTCAGGACGGGAAGAAGGAAGACCCGCAGCTCGCCCAGAGGCCCGCGGAGAAGAAAGACCAGAACCCCCAGGACAAAAAGGAACAGAAACCGGCAGAAAAGAAGGATCAGAAGGCGCAGGACAAGGGAGACCAGGAGCCCGAGGAGAAGCCGCTGGAAAGGACTGAGCGGAAGAACGATCCGGAGAAGCAGGACCAGAACTCGGCGGAACGCGAGGAACGCAAGAAAACGCTGGAGAAGCAGCAGGATCAGCTCGCCAACGACGCCCAGAAACTTGCGAACAAGCTCGCGGCCACACTTCGGACGCCGGACAAGGACGCCAAGGACGTCCTGGGCCATCTCCGCAAGTCTGCAAAGGAAATGGAGGAAGCCACCAAACAGATCCAGGAAGACAACCTGCAGAAGGCGGCCGCGCGCGGCGAGCAGGCCAAGGAGGAACTCGTCAAGGCGGCCGAGAAACTCGAAGTCTCCCAGTACGACAGCCTGGAAAAAGCGGTCGAAGCGGCCGAGGAACGGGCGCTGCAGATCGCCGCTGAGCAGAAGAAGATTCAGCAGGCCGCCAATCGCGTCGTCGAGGAAGCCGGGAAGCGCGCGGAAAAGACCGGAAAGAAGGACGAGCCCAAGCTGGCGCCGCAGGAATTGCAGAAGACGCAGGGACTCGCCAAGCTGCAGGTCGAAAACCAGAAGAACGCGGAGAACCTCGAGAATTACGTCAACGAAGTAGCCAAGTGGGCGGAAGACGTCCGCAAGAAAGAGGCCGCGGACGAGTTGAAGAAAGCGGCAAAGATCATGAAGCAGGACGAGCTTGCCGCGACGATGGTCACTGCGGCCGTCAACCTGGGCCAGCAGGAACTCCAGGACGCCCAGGCCAACCAGGAGAAGCTCGGCCAGACGCTGGCGAAAGTGACAACGACGCTGCAGAACGCCAACAGCGCGCTGGCCGCGACCAACGGACAGAAACTGAAGCGCGCGCTCAACGAAACCAAAGAACTCCTCGCCAAGGCCGAGAAACTCGCACCCAAGCCCGAACAGAAACCCGGCGACAAACAGACCGGCGAGAAGAGGCCGGACGAGAAGAAGCCAGATGATAAGCAGACCGCTGAGCAGAAACCGGGCGAAAAGAAGCCGGATGACAAGCAGACCGCCGAGAAAAAACCGGACGAAAAGAACCAAGATGATAAGCAGACCGCTGGGAAGAAGAACGACGAGAAGAAAGAGTTGACGCCTGAAGAGCAGGCCAGGCTGAAGGATGAGTTGTACCGCGACACGGCCAAGCTCGCGCGGCGCCTCGAACAAGACAAGCTGCTGGACCCGAAGCTGCAGGCGCAGATGCAGAACCATGTCAAGGAAGAGAGGGCTTTCCACGGCATGTTCAACGCAGACCAGAAACCGAGGCTGGCGGGCTACATGAACTCGATCAAGGCCGTCTCTTCCCATTTGGAAAGCAAGCTGGAAAGCGTGCTGAAAGCCAAGCGTTTGTCGGCGGCGCAGCGCGAGCAGACGCCGATTCAATACCGTGAGATGGTGAACGAGTACTACGAACGGCTGGCGAAAGAATAGGCGCGAACCAAGTGCAGGAGTTGAGTTTCGACGACACCCATGTTTGAGCACCTCTTCAAGTATCCACAGGATCTGTTCCAAAAAGGCGAAGCCGGCTTTGCGACGCGCATGCCCGCCGAAATGCGGCTGCTGCTGTGCGCCGCGGCGGCGGCGCTGGCCTTCTGGCTGTACCGCCGTTCGCGCCAGCCGCTTGCGCCGCTGCGCCGCAAGATCCTGATCGCGCTGCGTGCCGTGACGCTGATCGTGCTGATCATAATGATCCTCGGTCCGACGCTGCGTCTTCCGAACCTGAAAAACGAAGAGACGTTCGTCGCGGTGATGCTCGACGCGTCCAAAAGCATGACGATCGAGGATGCCGCGAAAGGGGGCAGCCGTTTCGACGCAGCCACACAACTGCTTATGGGGGGCAAGACGGGCGATGGACTGGCGAGCGAACTGGCGAAGAACTGCGCGGTGCGGGTGTTCGCGTTTGCGGACGGCGCCAAGCGCGCAAACGACCCGCGGGCGCTCTTGCCGGATGGCGAACGCACCAACCTGTTCCGCGCGCTTCGAGACGTGGATCAGGAGCTGCGCGGCTTGCCCCTGGCCGCGGTCGTGCTGCTGACGGACGGCGGCAACAACGGCGCCGGTTCGCCGCTCGAAATGGCAGCGCACCTGGCCGCTCAGAAGATCAAGCTGTACACCGTCGGCTACGGCAGCCCGAATCCGCCTAACGATTACGAGATTGTGCGCGTGGCCGTGCCGCAGAAGGTCCGGCGCAATTCGCAGGTCGAAGCGTTTGCAACGGTGCGCTGCACGGGCTACAAGGATCCGTTCACGGTCTATCTGCGGCAGGGCGAGGCGATCCTGTCCACAATGCCGGTGCGCCCGCAGCCCGGCAAAGACATGTACCAGGTGCGCTTCACATTCTATCCGGAACAGGCCGGCCAGCAGAAGTATAACCTCTACATCAAACCCGCGCCGGACGAGAAGATCATAGACAACAATCTCCGCGAGTTTGCCGTCGAAGTGAGCGAAAACCGGTTGCCGGTGCTGTATGTCGAAGGCAGTCCGCGCACGGAATTCCGTTTCGTCCGGCGGGCGCTGTTCCGCGATGCGGATTTCCGGATCGTGTCCATCGTCCGCACCGGCCACGGGCGCGTCTACGTGCAGGGCGCCGACGACATGCCCGAACTGCAGAAGGGCTATCCGGCCACCAAGGACCTGTTGTACAAGTTCGAAGCCATCATCTTCGGCGACATCGAAGCCGGCTTCTTCACGCCGGAGCAGCTCCGCATGACGGAGCAGTTCGTCAACGAACGCGGCGGCGGCTTCGTGATGCTTGGCGGCGTCAATTCGTTCAACCTGGGCGGCTACAACGGCACGCCGCTCGAAAGCTTGCTGCCCGTCACCCTGGAAAGCGGCAAGCGCGCCTATTCATTCGAACGTTTCAAGATGCAGGTGCCCGAGGCCGCACTGCGGCACCCCATCCTGCATCAGGACGACGATCCCGAGCAGAACCAGAAAGTCTGGGAGCACGTGCCCGAACTGCAGGGCTACAACATGATGAAGGGCGTCAAGCCGGCGGCGAAAGTTCTGGGCGTCCATCCCCAGACGGGGCAGCCGATCTTGGCCGTGCAGCCCTACGGCCGCGGCCGCGCCGCGGCGTTCTGCACCGGCAGTTCGTGGGCCTGGCGCATGGCGGTTCCAATCGAAGATGAAATTCAGGAGAAGTTCTGGCGGCAGTTCGTGCGCTGGCTGGCGGTCGGTTCAAAGGAAAGCGTCTCGGTTACGCTGGACCGCGACCTGTACGCCAAGGGCGAGCCGGTCATCCTGCGCGCCACGGTGCTCGGCACGGCGCTGGAGGCCGTCAACGACGCGGCGGTCAAAGCCAAGATCCAGGACCCGTTCGGCAATATCGCCGAACTCGATATGCCGTGGATCCTGACGCAAGACGGCGTCTACCAGTGCCGCTATGAGACGCGCGAGCATGGCGATCACAAGGTCGCGGTGCATGTCGAAATCCCGAAGCTGAAGGCGATCGACATCGCCACGGCGTTCAGCGTCACGCAGCCGTTCCTGGAGTTCAACAACGCCGGCCTGAATGAAACATTGCTGCGGCAGATGGCGGAGAAAACCGGCGGCAAGTACTTCAGCGAAAGCGACACGAACGGCCTGACAGGCGAGATCCGAAAACTGCTGGCCCGGCAGGAACGGACAGGCTCTTATGTCGAGGAGAAGGATCTCTGGGACGCCCCGATCTTCTTCATCGTCCTGGTGTTGTGCCTGGGGCTCGAATGGAGTGTCAGGCGGCGGGCGGGACTGGCGTAGCACGGGCTTCCAGCCCGTGAACATGGGCGGGACACCCATGCTACGCCAGGTGCTCATGGAGACGGCCATGCGCGATTTTCGAAAATACTGGCTGTGTGCGCTGGCGCTGTTTTGCGGCGCGGCCGCGACAGGGGGCGAGCCGCAGAAATTCCAGGCCTATGCCCTGATTGTTGCCGGCGAAGGAAGTGAGCCGAACTTCACCGAGAATTACCGCGATTGGACTGTGCGTCTTCACAAAACATTGACGGCTGACTGCGGAATTCCAGCCGGCAACGTGCGCGTTCTGATGGAGAAGAAAGAGCTGGCCCCGGAGATCGCCACCGGCATCGGCACCAGAGACAACGTGCTCAAAACGTTCCAGGATCTGAAAGCAAGAGTCAAGCCTGGCGACCAGTTCCTGCTTGTATACATCGGACACGGCAGCGCGCAGAACAAAATCGGCAAGCTCTGCCTGCCGGGACCCCATATCAGCAGCGATGAGACGGCGGAGTTCCTCAACCAACTGCCCAACCGCGAAGTCGTGTTCATCAACAGCGCCTGCTGTTCGGACAGCTTCGTAGACAAATGCAGCCTCCCCGGCCGAGTTATTATCACCGCGACCAACAACAACGCCGAAGGCAACGAAACGTACTTCATGGAGTTTCTGCTGCAAGCGTATGAGAAGCGTGCGGCCGATAAGGACAAGCATGGCGCCGTCAATCTGCTGGAAGCGTTCAACTACGCCGCGACTGAATGTCCGAAATGGTACTTGCGCCAGTACCTCGAGGATAGCGGCTGGCGCATCGAAGGAAAGCAGTCGCGCCAACTGTGGCAGAAGTTCTACGGCAAGGTGAAGGATAAGACGATGGCCGAGGCGCTGGACGCGAGTGCCGACGATGCCGAGCCCCAGTTGGGCGCGTGGGGGCCGCATTGGGAAAGCCGCCGCATGCCGGCCGAGCACGCGCAGCTCGACGACAACGGCGACCACCAGGGCACGGCCGTCTTCGCGGGCAATCAGTTCACTCCGCTCGCGGGCAGCGAAGAAGGCGTGGACGGGTGGCACGCCAAGAAAATCATTTTGGGCAAGCCGCAGGGGAGCAAGGGGCCTACGCCGGTCCCGCTCGAGAAAATTGAGAAGAACCAGTAGACAACCGTATGCTGCTTAGGCTCCATTATTCACCGCAGAGACGCAGAGAGCGCAGAGCACAGCAGGGAGATTCATCAAGTTGATCCTCAAAACCCTTTCTTCACTCTGCGCCCTCTGCGCCTCTGCGGTGAATTGTGCGGCCGAGCCCACACTCAGTTCCGAGGGCCGCTTCGTCTGGGAACCGGAACTGCATGTCCCGCGGGCCGAGCGGATTTTCCCCAATCCACACGAACCGCGGCACGTCTGGGTTGCCACGGGGCGGGGAATCATGGAAACCCGGGACGAAGGCGGGACCTGGGACCTGCTCCTCAACACCGGCCCCGAGCAGTTCGGGCGCGTATCCGACGTCCTTTTCGCGCCGCTGAGCGCTCAATTGGTGTTTCTGGCATCGCGGGAACGCGGGATTTTCCGGTCCATGGACGGCGGCAAGACCTGGCAAAACGTTGGGACGCTGGGAAGCGGCCTCATAGCGCTGCAGGTGTTGCGCCTGGCGTGTGACAGGCACGAGCGCAGATCGCGGATTCTCTATGCGACTCACGGCGACGGCGCCACGGGGATCTCCAAGACCATTGATGGCGGCAACACCTGGTTCAGCATCGGGGAGCAGCTCTTTGCGCATGAGATTCTGCTGGAAGCCCAAGAGGTCCTCGTCAGCGCCTACCCACGTGACGAAGTAGACACCTGGGGCCTCTACCATAGCCTGGACAGCGGCGAAACGTGGGCCGAGGTCGTGCGCGACGTCCGCGCGACGGCCGCGGGGACTAACCGCATCAAATACGGCGGCGTCTGGTTTGGGATACTGAAAGGCAGGCTGCTCCACCGGCGGCCCTTCGTCAAATTTGAAATCATCCCGGATTGGGAGCCAGCCGGCCCGCCCCAGAATGCGCAATGGGCTTCCTTCTTCGGCACCTTTGGCCGGAACAGCGACGACGACGTGCTCTATGCCTACGACCCGCGGCACTATGGCCTGATCGCCTCGCGCGACGAGTTCAAAACGTGGTGGCCGGAGAACACCGGATTGTTTGTCGAGCCGCTGGTGAAGGAAGGCGCGAACGTCTGTGCGTCGGCGGACGGGAAAGTTCTGTACGCGTCCATCAACGGCCAGTTGTATGTGGGCCGGAGCAGCGCCGCTGAGGGGCCGGTGATCGCTTCGTTCACCATAACGCCGAGCGTGGTGAAGTGGGCCAAGGACGGCCAGATCCAGTTCAAGGCGTTGGTGCTGCCGTTCGATAAAGACCCGAAGTCGAAAGTCAAGCAGGTGCAAGTCAATCTCTCAGCACTGCGCGGGCCGGGCAATTTTACATTGGCCGGCCCCCTCACCCCACCCTCTCCCCAAGGGGGAGAGGGAGTGTTTGCGGGGACATTCACCATGGGCAAGGATTTCCCGGAACAGGGCCAGAACCGCCGGCTCGGCATTCCCGGCGAGATCATGGTCCAGGTCTCCGCACGCGACGATAAAAACCGGTTGGCAACCGACGCCGTGCCGCTGCATGTTTTGCCGAAACCTGAGAGCTTCGTGTACTGGGATGGCGACGCGGTGCGCTGGGGCGGCAGGCTCGCGGACGGCTGCCGCTCCGCGTACAGTCAAAGGTACGACGACAGAAACGGGATCGTGGACGATGTCGCAACCGAAGCGCACACGGGCAAGCGCTGCCTGCACGTGTACTCGGCCCGCGGCCCCTGGGTCAGCGGCTGGGGCTCCAGCATGACCTGGGGCAAGAACTTAACCGACATGGATTACGTGAGCTTCTGGATCAAAGGCCAGGTGGCATCCAAGCGCGACGTGAGAGTGATGCTCTCCGATTCGCCGGGCGACGAGCACGAACATGCAGCGCATGTGTCGCAAAGCGTCTGGCTGATCAAAGAAGGCTACCTGCAGGAGCTGCGCACGGAATACCAGCAGGTCCGCATCCCCATCGCAAAGTTCCTGAAGAAGACGGAGTTCCTCCTCGACGTCTGCGGCGGCATAGCCTTCGGCGGGGATGACCCGCAGGGACACAACTTCTACGTGGACGACATCTGTATCGAAGTCGAAGGCTCGTTGAACCCAGCTTCTCCCTCGCCCCGGAAATGAATTCCGTTGCGACAACATCTCAAAGGCTAATCCAATGCTGATCCAGAAATGTGCCGTTGTCCGGCGCTGGCCGCCCTTCTCCTTGGCGCCTTCGACCTGCTGGATCTCACTTCCTGCCCGTGAGGGCGCTCATCAGGACTGCAATTGTTTGAATTGCTCCAGGCGAGGGCAGAGGCAACTTCAGATATGTCTGTCCCGTGCTCGCGTCGCGCTCCAGGAGCGTGCTCTGGCCGCTGCCACGGTCGGCGTCTCCCGGTTGCGCCGTGCCAGGCTGCAAGGCGCGCTCGAGATTGTCGAGGAAGGCCCGGCCGGCGGCCACGAGTTCCGTCCAACCGGCACCGGCTGGCAAATCGCCCCGCTCTGCCGCCCTTGCTGTTTCGGTTGCAGCCGCAGTTGCCGCTGCCGCCGGTTCCGCGCTTCCGCTCCTGGCCGGTTTCACGGCAGCAGAATCCTCGTCCTCCTCGTCCGCGGCTTGGGCCGCCTCTATATCCGGCAACGGCACGACGGTGTCGGGTGTCGCCGCCGGAATGGCCTGGGTTGCTTTCTCGACCGAATCCATGAACTTCTTCAGCCGCGTCCCGCCTAAGAATACTTCCTGCTCGCCTCCGTCCAGCACCCCAGCGAACAGCGACCTCTTGAACTTCAGCAGGTCCAGCATCCCGTGCTCGATGGTCCCTTCCGCAACGAAGTGCGCGACTTGCACGGGGCGGCGCTGGCCCAGGCGATGCACGCGGCCGATGCGTTGTTCGAGCACCGCCGGGTTCCACGGCTGGTCCACATTGATTACCGCCGACGCATGCTGGAGGTTCAATCCGACTCCGCCGGCGTCGGTGGAAAGAAAGACGCGGCAGCGCGGGTCCTCCCGGAAGCGCGTGAGCAAGTCCTTGCGTTTCGGCCCCGGAATGCCGCCGTGGAAGAGCACAAAGTCCAGGTCCCGCTTGCGGAGGCGGCTGGCCAGCAATTCGTGCGAGCGGACCCACTGGCTGAAGACGACGGCTTTCGCCCCGGGTTGTTCCAGCCATTCGCCCAGAAGCATCCCGATCTCGTCGGCTTTCACGCCATAATCGGTGGCGTGATCCAGCAGGAAAGTGCTATTGCAGGACATGCGCATGTTCTGCAGCGCGCATGTCAGGCGTTTCTGGTCGGCGTCGCTCAAGAAGCCGTACTTGCGCCATTTGTGCACGATCCGCGCGACAATCTCCCGGTTCTCTTCGTGATGCTGCCATTGCTGCGGCGTCATGGAGACGAAAAAGTGCTTTTCAAGCCGTGCGGGGAGTTCCTTGAGCACCGTATCCTTGGTGCGGCGCAGCAAGATGGGTTTGAGGGTCTGCGTGATCTTGTCGAGGTTCCGGTAGCCGACGACGCGACCGGTCTGGTCCGTGTGCTGATGTTCCGCGAGAAAACGAAACGCGGGACCCAGGCGGAAGCGGTCCACGAATGCCACGATGGAGTGGAGTTCCTCAAGGCGGTTCTCCAGCGGCGTGCCGGTCAGAACGATGGCGAACTGAGACGGCAACTGCTTGACCGTCCGGGCGGCGCGCGTCTTCCAATTCTTGATGCGCTGCGCCTCGTCCAGCACGATCAGGTCCGGTGCCCAACGGCGAATGGCCTCCGTGTCGCGGTGGATGACGTCATAATTCACGATCTTGTAGAATGAGGCGCTGGCGTAGCGCACACTGCGCTGCGCCAGCAGTCCTTCGATGACCTCCACCGCGCGGTTGGAGAACTTCCCGATCTCCTCTTTCCACTGGTGCTTTAGGGACGTCGGCGTGATTACCAGCACGCGTTCGATGCCCGCTGTCCGCGCCAGGATTTCAATTGCGGCAATGGCCTGGATGGTTTTCCCCAGACCCATGTCGTCGGCCAGGAGGGCGCGGCCGGCTTTGGCGGCAAACAAGGCCCCCGCGCGCTGGTAAGGATAGAGCGGCACTTTCAGCAAACCCTCGAACGCCGCGCTCTCCTGGCCCTGTGGAAACGCGGCGTCAATGCGTTGCGCCAGCCGCGCCGCGTCGCGCACTTGCGCGACAAAGCCGGCCGCGTCGTCGTAGCAGCGAGTCTCATGCGCGCCACCGCCCAGTTTCAGCAATGATTCGAACGACGCATACGCTTCAGGCCGCAGCACGCCCTGCTCATCGAAATAGCGCGCCGCCTGTGCTTGGACGCTTGCGGTGATTTCCGTGCCCGGCCTGAAGATAACCTCGCGTCTCGCGCCGTACCGCAAGTACACCTCGGAGTACGGCCGCTTGAAGCCCTGCCTCAGCGCCTCCTTCCCGCCGGATTTGCGTTCAATCTTAGCCAGGGTGAATTCGATATGCTTGCAGGTGCCAAGCGTGTTCACAGAGAAATCAGGACACGTGCAGAAGTTGTCGCCGGGATGCCGGCCGCGAACGGACACGCGATACGTCCGTTCGCTCACCGGATTGTAAACGTGGAAATCGGAGAAGACCGGCTCCTCTCCCAGGTTCTTCAACCGGAATTTCTGTGCGCGGCCGAATTCCCGGCGCAGCGCAATCTGCCATTCCTCCAGCGTCATGTGCTCAGGTTTGCGCGTGCGGGGAGTTCTGGCCGGCTTGCGCGCCCGCTGCTTCGGCTTCCCCTGAGTTGTGTCTGTAGCTGCTTGAATCATGAAGAGGCCCCCACGCAAAGCCGCCGGCAAGGAAATCGAACACACCTGAACATGCGCTGACGATTGAAATGCCGCCAGGCTGCTTAGGCAAGTGAATCCAGCAGAAAACGGATGCCAAAGGGGACGGGCAGTACAACCTGCTTCTCGACGTGACGGTGGTCGCGTTCCCCGCCAGCCAACGCGCGCGGTCACTGCGTTCCTGTGCCACGGGCTGTGTTAAGACAGGGCAGGGATTTGAAGAAAACCGGTTAAGATGGTGGTTGTAGCGCCCGGAGTTCGCTACGTCCTTTCAGCATTCGTGGGTGACTTTCCGGATCGGTCAGACGGAACGATGGTGGCCAGTCCCGTACAACCAGGCCCAGATCATACGGGCTATAGTTGAACCTGTGCGCGCGGGCGTGGATTGAAACGGGAGACGATCTATGCCAACGGAATTTACGAACAAATCCTGCTCGCTTCCTTGGTCACTTGGCTTGCCGCGCGATCGCCTCGGCGTGCGCCCCGATCCTGGCCACGGCCTGGAGCAACGCATCCACGAGTGGCCGCGACAACAGCGCCGTGTGGCTCAAGGCCACCTGCGTCTCATTGCAGATCCGCTCGGCCTGCTCGCAACGCACGCCCGCATACAGCTTCCTGCCGCGCTCGTCGAGCATGTTCTGGAAAAGCGGGTTCCTGTAGAGCGTCTGGCCATAGGCCTGGCCGACCGGCAGCCCCTCCGCGCGCAACGCCTCGACGAACTTCCCCTTGGGCAGCCCGGCGAACCGCTCAGCCTCGTAGCGCATGAGGAAATAGTAGTACCCCCGCCGCGTGATGCGCGGGTCAGGTTTGAGAGCTGTCAGTCCGCCGATTTCAGCCAGCCCTTTGGCCAGGTGCGCGGCGTTGTGCATCTTCAGGAGCGTCTGGGACTTTGTGCGACGCAGTTGCGCGGCGAGGATGGCGCCCTGCCATTCGGTCATGCGCAGGTTCGTGGCGAGCAGGTGGAAGTCGTAAAAGCCTTTGGATTCCAGCCGCCCGAGGTGGTGCAGGGAGTAGCAGCGCTCGGCGAGTTGGTCGTTGTTGGTGAGCACCATGCCACCTTCGCCCGCGGTCAGCGCCTTGCTCATCTGAAAACTGAATGTCCCGCAAGCGCCAATGGAACCAACGCCGTGCCCGCGCCACATCGAACCGTGCGCGTGCGCGCAGTCTTCGATCAACGGCAGCTTGTGCTTGCGCGCGATGCGGCCGATGCGGTCCATGTCCGCGGGGTAGCCGCCATAGTGCACGATGCACACGGCCTGCGTCCGCCTGGTGATGGCGGCCTCGATGGCGTCCGGGTCCGGCTGGTAGGTCTGGGAGTCCGAATCCACGAACACGGCCCGCGCTCCCACGAAGGGCACCACCGATGCCGTGACGATGAACGAAAGCGCCGGCACGATGACCTCCGCGCCCGGTTCCACGCCCACCGCCCGCAATGCCAACTCCAGCGCCGTCGTGCCGTTGGTCACCGCCAGCCCATGCCGGGCAGTGTGCCAGCGGGCAAAATCGCGCTCGAACC
>JBEKKG010000027.1:0-18533 GCA_050010835.1 Planctomycetota bacterium | reverse complement strand
ACGCTCCCATCACCCTGCCGCTGCTGGGCCTCATGGGCAGCCTTCCCACCTGGCTCGCCGGCTCGATCTACTGGCTCATCCTCATCGCCGGAGTCTTCTCCGTCCTGTGGGTCACCACCCGCGCCCGCGAACGCCTGAAAGAGGAGATGGACCTGCTGGGACCGAAGCCGCGGTCTGAAGTTGACGAAGCTCAACAACTCATTGTGGCTACGGTGCGCCGGTTGGAGGAGGAGGGCAAGATCCAAATGGCCAGGGGTGGGACGGATGAAGAACTCATCACTTAGGCCCAGCACCAAAATCCAGGTCGGGCGGGTGCTGCGCAACGTGCTGGTGGCGCCGGGAAGCGGGGGCTCCACCCCAGGTGCGGGCACTTCTGCGGCTGCGGCCGCAATCAAGGAAGCAGCCCAGCAAGCGTTCGAGAAGGGGCTGGCGGCGGGAAGAGAAGAGGCCCGGCGTGAATTGGCCAGCGCCCTGGCGGCCGTGGGGAAAATGGCCACAGCCTTGCAACAGGAGGCCAACGAGATAAGGCAGAAGTCAGACCGTCACGCGACCCTGCTGGCGCTGCGCATTGCCGCCAAGGTGGTGGGGCGGGAAGTTGCCGCAGCCGAAACGGTGCAACGCATGGTGGGCGTTGCCTTGGCGCAGGTGCCGCTGGAGCCGGGCTTGTCTATCCGGCTTAACCCTCAGGACGCCGCCGTCCTGGCGCCGTTGCGGAGCAAGATGCTTGAAGTGGGCGTGGAACTGCCAGAGGAGATGACGTTGGTGAGCGACCCGGGCATCCAGCGCGGGGGCTGCATCATTGATAGCAAGTTAGGCCAGGTGGATGCCCGTCTTGAGACCCAGTTGGCTTTCATCGAGCGGGCATTGTGTGGCGGGGACGACCAGCCGGAGTAGCGCGTGAAGGGCACTGCTTTATTCGACCTGGAGGCCAAGTTCCGCCGCGTGCAGGAAAGCGGCAGGTTCCTGCGCAAGGGCACTGTATGCCGTGTGGTGGGTTTGGCGATAGAGAGCCAAGGGCCATTTGCGGCCGTTGGGGAACTGTGCCACATCGTGATGCCAGACGGTTCCAGGCGCCCGGTTGAGGTGGTTGGTTTCAACCAGACCAGCGTGTTCCTGATGCCGCTCGGCGAACTGAGCGGTGTCTCCCCCGGCTTGACGGTCACGGCTGAAGGCCGGACGATGAGTGTGCCGGTAGGCAAGCAGTTTCTGGGGCGGGTCGTTAACGGGCTCTGCCAGCCCGTGGATGGGCGCGGCCCCATAGCCCACGAGGCCATGGCCCCGCTCATGGCCTCGCCTCCCGCTGCTCTCTCACGCCCGCGCATAACCGAGATCCTGCCGCTGGGTGTCCGCGCCGTGGACGGACCCATAACCTGCGGCCGGGGGCAGAGAATCGGCGTCTTCGGCGGAAGTGGCGCAGGCAAGAGCACTCTGCTGGGCATGTTCGCCAAGTTTGCCCGTTCGGATGTGAACGTCATCGCTCTGATCGGGGAGCGCGGCCGTGAAGTGCGGGAATTCATCGAGCGCGACCTTGGCGCAGAAGGGCTGCGGCGCTCCATTGTAATCGTGGTCACATCTGACGAGGCCCCGCTGTTGCGTGTCAAGGGCGCACAAGCCGCTTGCGCCATGGCCGAGTACTTCCGGGACCAGGGCGGCAGCGTGCTGTTGATGCTGGATTCCATCACGCGGATCTGCGTGGCGCAGCGGGAGATCGGTTTGGCGATCGGGGAGCCGCCCACGACCAGGGGCTATACCCCGTCAGTGTTCTCGAATCTGCCCAGGCTCTTGGAACGAGCCGGAACTTCCCCGAAGGGTTCGATCACAGGCCTTTTCACGATCCTGGTTGAAGGCGACGACATGACGGAACCGGTCGCCGATTCGGTGCGGGCGATCCTGGACGGCCACATTGTGCTCTCGCGGGAACTTGCAGGTGCGAACCATTATCCGGCGATTGATGTCCTGAACAGCCAGAGCCGCTTGTTCCTGGAGATCGTCAAGCCGGAACACCGGAAAGCCGCAGGTTTTCTGCGCAATGTGATGGCCAGCTATCACCGGGCGCGCGACCTGCTGGACGTGGGCGCATACGTTACCGGGAGCAATCCGGAAGTGGACCGGGCCATCGCTCTGTGGGGGAAGGTCCAGCGCTTCCTCCAGCAGGTGCCGGAAGAGCACGCGCAGTTCGAAGACACGCTCAAGCGCCTCCTGGAACTTGGCGGAGCGGCGTGAAGAGCCGGAGGCGGACATGGCGGCGGCATTCGTCTTCCGTCTCCAGCGGCTGCTCGAATTGCGCGAACGCCGAGTCGAGGAATGCAAGAAGAGGCTGGCTCTGGCCATCCTGGGCGTGAACAGGGCGGAAGCAGAAGTGGAGAGGTTGAAGGGTGAACAAGTTCAGCTCAACAGCACTTGGAAGGACGAGGCACGGCGCGGCTTTGCCTCTTATATGGCACTCTGTTTTCAGCAATATGTGGCAGCTTTGGTGCTGTTCCGGGAATTGGCAGAGAAAGCAGTCACCACAGCCAAAGGCAACGAGTCGGAGTGCCGGACGGCCTTGGCCCAGGCGTTGACCAAGCAGAAGGCGTTGGAGAGGTTGCGTGCGCGACTGCTGGCCCGATATACGCAAGAAACGCGCAAGCGTGAGCAGGCGGAGCTTGATGACTTTGCCGTGATAAGGGCAGGACAGGAGGAACGATGAACTACGCGCTATGCAGAACCAACTATTGCCGGGGCATAGCAGTGGGTCCGCTGTTAGGGATCCTTGTCCTTGGCACAGTGTTGGGCTACGTAGTGAGCTTGGTGCTCCGGCAATGGAACATTGACCCGCTGCAACAGCCGGCGAAACCGCCGGTTGAACCAGAGCCGAAGACGGAAGCCCCGGAGCAGGCCCCGGCGGGGACATTCACTTCCAAAGAAGAACTGAAACTGCGGCGGATGATTGTGGACGTGCAGAAGCAGCGCGCGGCATTGGAACAACGCGAGAAGGAACTGGCCGCGCGTGCCGCTCAACTGGACCAGGATCGCACCAAGCTCGACGAGTTGAAGGCAGAAATGAACAAGGTGGAGGAACGAGTCAAGAGCGCCGCGATTCAGATGGACTCGGATGAGCAACACAACATGAAACGTCTGGCCAAGATATGGGCGCAGATGGAAACTAACGAGGTGGCCAGCCTGATCAAAGGCCTGGACCCTGAAGTTGTGGCCAAGGTCATTGCCAACATGCAAGAGCGGCAGGCGGCGCCCATTCTCGGGGCCATAGCAACCCTGCCCAATTCCGAAAGGATGGCTTCTGAGGTGGTGGAGAGGCTGAAGCGAATCAAGCAAGCAGAGACCGTGAAAAAGGAGATCCCATGATTCCCGTCGGCCTTCCCTCCGTCAATGTGCCTGCTGTGCCGGCCACCGCAGGTGTTCTAGCCAAGACTCAGGTTCAAGACGACCTGCCCAGCTTTGCCGACATGTTGGCGGCCAGCAAGGGCAGTTGCGCGCAGGCCTTGACCGCTCAGTCCTGGTCTGCGGCAAGTACCAACGCATCTATGGGCACGGCTGCATACAACCTGCAACTCTATCCTTTGCAGCAGTTTGCTCCATCACCAGCGGACCAGAACACTGACGAGCAGTCACTACAATCCCAGGTTCCCGAGGATAGTTTCCTGGACGATCCGAGCTCAGGTGGGGTTGATCTTCCCACGGATAAGGCGGATAGTCCCTCGGATTCAATGACGTCCGGCGGCCCCGCGGCTGCACAAGCGGCAGCGACTCAGGTGCAGCCGATTAACGCCGGGCCAGCAGCACCCCGGCAGCAGGCGGATGACGGCGGTGGGGAAACAGGGAACCAAACAGCGACAGGTAGTGGCCAGGCGGGCACAGTGGATGCGGCTGCGTCTGCCACATCGGGTGCTTCGGGAGGTGCTGGCTCTACCGCCACCGCTGGCTCTACCGCGACCGCTGGCTCTGCCGCGACCGCTGGCACCACTGGGGATGCCAATGCGACTGAGGATGCCACCACCGCGAATGCAGATAGTACTGCGAAGACTACGCCTGCCAGCGGTGCTGGCTCTGTCCAAGCGGATGCGTCAGCAGAGAGTATCCCCATAGAAATCGCAGTGGTAGCTACCGCTGAGCCCGCCGCAGGGAGTAAGAGCGCTCATTCGGCGCAGCAGGCGGCGGCGGATGCCGGCAGTGCTGGCTCCACCCAAGTGGAGCAGGCTGTTAGCCTGCTGCCAGATTCGCAGGCTGTTAGCTTGCCATCACATTCGCAGGCTGGATCCCGGCAAGCCGGGACGCCACAAGCGCAGGCGCCGACAGAGCACATACCCACAGGCGTCGAAATGCGGGTATCCGGGGCACAGTCTGCGCCCGAGGTCAAGAGCACTGGTGCGACGCAGCAGACGCCCAGTGAAGCCAACCAGGCCCCAACCAACACGGCCGGCAAGCCGGCGGGGACGCCTTCTGTGGTGGATGTAACGACGGTGACAGTAGTGTCAGGGAAGGATGGCCTCACCAAAGGAGGGGCTCCACAGACGGCCGCAGCACCGCAGAACGGGAACTCGACATTGACCGGACAGGCTTTGGCTTCTGGTTCCGAAGGGACAAATACTGGGGCCGTTCCTGCCCGAACTACGGCAATCACTTCAACCGAGAGCCTTGTTGGTGCGCAGATTAGCGGCCCTGGAGCACAGGACGCGGACAATGCTGGACAGAGTGCATCCGGTGAGCCCGGCTTAGCCTCGCGCTACGATTTGTCGTCAAACAGGCTGGATATTGTTGATCAGGCGGCAATAACTGCCGGGGCGGGAGCGAGAGCGCTGGCCCAAGAAGGTGGGCAAGTGGCAGGGAGTTCCGCCCCGAACATGAGTGCGGCTGTTTCTGATGTGAAGGAGTCTGCGCTCACCCAAGCTATCGTGAACAGCCTGCCACAGCCTCTGACCGCGATGCATATCGAGTTACAGCCAGAGGGTTTTGGTTCAATTCACGTTTATGTGTCGCAGCAACCTGGCGGGTCGGAGTGGCGCGTGAACATACGCACTTCTGATGCGGCGGCCCACGATTTGCTCAGTAATAGCGTTGGGGAACTGCGCACCGCCCTTAAGACGGAGTTTGTGACCGTCCAGGCACAGCCACAGGGACAGACTGCTTGGGGGAACACGGGGCAGCAAAACAATCAGGCGCAGTACCAGGGAGGCGCCAAGCAGGAACGTCAAGGGTTCTACGAACCCGAGCGGCAGACGCGCAGGCAGCCGCAGCCAGAGGTTTTCGAGGAGTTGGTGAAGAAGAGGTAAGGAGGTCCCATGACTGTCTCACCCGTAACCAGTACTGGAGGACAGACTTCCACAGTTTCAAGTACGACTTCAACGGGGCTGAACGCCGCCACGTTCATGAAGATTTTCACAGCCCAGATAGCTAATCAGGATCCGACGAATCCGATGAACAGCTCGGATTTCCTCAATCAGTTTGCGCAGATCACTTCTGTCCAGACGATGGCTGAACTGCAGCAGACCCTGGGCGGGGTGGGGACGAACATGCAATCCCTGTTGGCTTCGGGACAGATGACACAGGCGCAGAACCTGTTGGGTCACACAGTTGGCTACACGGATGCCAATGGCGCCGAACAGCAAGGCGCGGTTACGCAGATCAGCGTTGACTCTTCGGGCAATGTTGCGGTGACGGTTGCAGGAACACAGGTCAACATGAGCGCGATCAACACAGTGCAGTGAGGCAGGTCCAGTGAGGAACATCAGGTCCGCAATGCCGCGGGTCTCGAAGAGGAGGAAGTACAGATGATACCATCGCTCTACACAGCCGTTTCGGCGTTGAAGGCCGACCAGCAGTACATGTCCGTGGTGGCAAACAACCTGGCCAACGTCAACACGGTGGGTTTCAAGGGCAGCCGCGCGCTCTTCGCTGACACGCTGTCTCAGACTATGAGAGCCCCCGCTGCCTCTACAGCCACCTCAGGAGGCGGCAATGGGATCCAGATTGGTCTGGGGACCGTCATCCAGAGCGTGACTCCCACTTTCACCCAGGGCTCTTTGCAGGCCACCGGTGTGAACACCGACCTGGCAATCGAAGGCGGGGGGTTCTTCGTTGTTCAGAATGTCGGAACGAAGACGAACACATTCACCCGCAATGGCGCCTTCACGGTTGATAATCTAGGAAACCTGATAACGCAGACCGGCGAGCAAGTTCTGGGCTCAGCTTGGACCGGAGGTCCACCCCCAAACACGGCGCCTGTCCTTGGTGCTGCTTTGACGCCTATCAATATCCCCACGTCAGAGATAATAGGCGGCGTGCCAGTGCCGGTAACCGGCTTCAACATTGACGCTCAAGGCAATGTGGTTCTCTCCATGCAGGATGGCAGTACCTGGAATCTGGCCGCCGTAGGTCTTGAGAACTTCAGTAATCCTGAGGGCCTGTTGAAAGTCGGCGATAACATGTACCAGAGCACGGCGGCTGCCGGCATCCTGTTCGGTACGGCGGCTGCGCCGACTTTCGCACCGATTGGCACGAACGGGTTGGGGAACGAGCGTTCGGGATACCTGGAGATGTCGAACGTGGATCTGAGCCAGGAGTTTTCGAACATGATTGTGGCGCAGCGTGGTCTGGAAGCTAACGCGCGCACGATCACGTCGTCAGATGAGATTCTGCAGGACCTTATCAGCCTGAAGCGTTAAGGGCGGTAAGCAGTCTTGGAGGGGCCGGAACGGCCGGCGCGAGCGACGCGAAGCTCCGAGGGGAGCGGCGGCAGCGCCTGCCGGGGCGGAAAGCAAAGGGATTAACACCGTGGTTGCGCCTGGCTTGATAGTAGTGTTTGCGTGCGTAATCGGTGGTTTCTGCATTGCGGGTGGGCACCCGAGATTGCTCTGGCAGCCTGGGGAATGGATAGTCATCCTGGGCATCGCCTTTGGGGCCTTGGTCGTTTCCACTCCGCTCAAGCTGCTGAGGAAGTGTTTCAGCGTGCTATTCGGCTGCTTCAAGCGCGTACACGTCAGCCAGGACGCCTACGTGGAACTCCTGGCCATGATGTACCAGTTGTTTGCACTGGCCCGCAAGAACGGGCTGCTGGCACTGGAGCCGCACCTGACTGAGCCGGAGAAGAGCGACATAATCAGCAAGTATCCCGCGGTCTTTCGCAACAAGGCCGCTATGGAACTGCTGGTTGAGACCTTCAGGCTGGTGGTGGACGGCAGCGTGCAGCCGGAGGATATAGAACCGCTCATGGATAGTTCGATTGAGACCTACGAATCTGAAGGCCACATGCCGGTGAACGTGCTGCGGGCCGTTGCGGATGGGCTCCCGGGCTTGGGCATAGTGGGCGCCGTGTTGGGCATCATCGTGACCATGGCCCACATGGGCGACGCGAACCCGGAATCGGTCGGCATACACGTGGCGAACGCCCTGGTGGGCACTTTGCTGGGTGTGTTTTTCGCCTATGGAGTGCTCTTCCCGATGGTGACGACGATCGCACAACATGAGGCTGAGCAGACCAAGTACCTGGTGGTCATCAAGACGGCGATGTCCAGCTACGTCTCGGGCGCCAGCCCCAGCGTGGCCATAGAATTCGCGCGCCGCTCCATTTTCTCATTTGACCGGCCGGCTGCTGCTGTTGTCGAGAAGGCCTGTAAGGGCGCGCGCTAAGGAGCCAGTCATGGCGGACGAAAGAGCCCCGCGGCCCGTCATCATTATAAAACGGAAGCGCCGTGAGGAATTCCACGGCGGCTCGTGGAAGGTCGCGCTGGCAGATTTCATGAGTTCCATGTTTGCGCTGTTCGTGGCTTTGTGGGTGCTTGCACAGAGTCCCCAGGTCAGGGCCGCCGTAGCGATTTATTTCAACAACCCGGGCGACTACCAGGGCCGCTTGGCAGATTTGTTCCACAACGACAAATCCATGCTGGAGAGCAAGGTGGACCGCCAAGGGCTTCAGCGCGTGATCATTGAGCAGAAAACCGGCGAGCGAGGGAAAGAGCCGGACGTGCCAGCCGCGCCCTCGAGGTCAATCTTATTTGGCACCCCGGATCCTGCTTCTCCTGCGGATTTAGGCAGGCTCGTATCGGTGTCCTCCAAGGAGGAGAAAGAGCAGGATGAGGTGCGAACCTTCTTGAAGCTCATGGATGATTTGTGGGCCAAGTTCGGTTTGAGCCCCTCCTTCTGGAAAATCAAGAACATGCTCACCATTCAGACCCTTGAGGAGGGCCTGCTGGTGCAACTGGTTGAGCAGAAAGACGAACCGCTGTTCGCACCGGGGGACCCGGATCTCAAGCCTATAGTCAAAGAAGCGCTCGGTATCCTGGCCGAGGAACTGGGCAAGTACCCGAACAAACTTGAGATTACCGGTCACGGAACGTCAGTTGCACAGGTCTTTCCGCCGGAGCAGAAATGGATGGCCAGCGCATACATGGCGGACCGCGCGCGGGTGGCGCTTGAGGAGCAGGGCTTCAAAGGCAAGCAGATCTACAAGGTAACTGGCTGCGCAGACCGGCTGCCTCTTAGTGCTGTGCCGAACGACCCTTTGAACCGGCGAATTTGCATTCTGGTTCGGCCACGGCAATGGAAGCCGGAGGAACACTACTGAGACCGTAGCGCTGGCCCCCAGCCTGCACGGTGCAGGCTGGCAGCCTGCGTTGCGACTGTGAAGACCATCTCAGCAACGGTAACGGAGCATTGAGTCATGGCTGTCCAACCTGATAAACCTGGCAGGATTTCAGAGGCTCCTGCCACAACGCCTCAGCCCGCCAGAACGGCTGCGATGTTGCCTGTGATCATTATAGGCGGCGTACTCGTGGGCGTTATTGCGCTAGGCGTGTACTTCTTCGTCCACAGATCCACTAATGCAGAAGAGCCAAAGCCCGAGGCTAAAGCACCTCCGGACACGAAGAAGTCCAAAATGATCAAGTTTCAGCCCATGACCGTCAACATGCGCGGCAGCCCGCGGCGCTTCCTGAGAGTCGCCTTAGGCATGGAGACGACCTATCAGAAGGTCGTGGAGGAACTGGAGAAGCCCAGCCCCCAGGTGGCCGATTTCCTGATTGACAAGCTCTCGAATGTGGATACCTCTGACGTGGACACCACTACCGGCCGCAACAAGCTGAAACGAGAGATTCTGGCCGGAGTGAACGAAACGCTTCAACTGCTCGAAGTTGAGGGTTACGTCAGCAACGTTTACTTTGTGGAATTCGTCATCCAATCACAATAGGTTGAAACAACGTGGCAAATTTGCTTTCACAGAACGAGATAGACGCCCTGATGAACGCCCTTTCGAGGGGCGAGGTGCAAGGGCGTGGCACGGGGCGAACACCCAAGGATGTCAAGGTCTACGATTTCCGGCATCCCCTTGCCTTCCTCAAGGAGCAACTCAGAACGCTTGAGGCGATTCACGAGGGCTTGGCGACCTACATGACTTCTTCACTCTCTGTGGGCCTGCAGACGGCTGCCCAGGCGAAGTGCATCAGCGTGGACCAGGTCTCATACGGTGAGTTCTTGCAGTCGCTGCCCACTCCCAGTCCAGCCTTCACGATCCGGATCCAGCCAGGAGACGGCCGGATGCTGTTGGTGGTCCAGTCGTCTGTGGTTGACGCGGTGCTGGACCGCATGGCGGGGGGCATGGGGACGCCGGAAACGATGGACAGGCCGCTCACCGAGATTGAAGAGGTCCTGGTCGGCGATTTCGTCGGGATTATCCTCCACGAAATGGGGCCGGCTTGGGCCAAGGCACAAAAACTCTCCTTTGTCCAGGAGGGCTTCGAGAGCAACGCGGAGTTGTGCCGGGTGGCGCGGACAGAGAACACTGTGGCTGCGGTTTCCATGGAGTTGACGGTCGGCGAAACCCGGGGTCTTGTGAACCTGTGCTATCCATTCGATGCGCTCAGATCCTTCGTTGACATGCTTGGCAGCAAGTCATGGTCTGAGGAGAGCGGCAGGCCGCAGGCGGGCGAAGAGCGCAGCAACGCTGAAGCACTTGTTGGGCAGATTCCGCTCCGGGTCAATGTCTGCCTGGGAAAAACAACCGTTGCCATGCAGGAATTGCTACAGCTCAAGTGCGGAGATGTGCTGATTCTGAACCGCAGCATTGATCAACCTGTGGAGTTGGAGGTGAGTGGGCGCCCGCGCTTTGTTGGCCATCTTGGGCAGAGCCACGGCAAGAAGGCAGTGTTGGTGTCTGAAAGGCTGATGTAAGGCGGGAAGCGAAGGAGACGAGCATGAACGACCACTTGGAAGAAGCCGGCGAGATCCTGAAAGTGCTCATCGTGGATAGCGACCCAGGCAGGAGCACGACGCTGGCTGAGGCGGTTAAGAACTGCGGCTTTGACGGGGAGAAGGCCCAGGACTGGAAGACCGCTGCAAAGTGCCTGCTGACCAAACAGTACCATATTGTCCTGTGCCAGGAGTCGCTGGCGGATGCCAAAGGGTTGGATGTCCTGAAGTTCGTGCGGCAAGAGTACCCCGATCTTCCTGTGATAATCATAACTGCCAACGCGCAATCCGTGCCTGCCGCAGAGGCACTGAGGCTTGGCGCAGCCGACATACTCACGATGCCCGCCGATCTGGCAGTGCTCTTCCCCAAGCTGACGGCGGTGCACTCCAGGATCAAGACCAAAGATGGCGGAACTACAACCGTCCATCCAGTCCAACTCCCGCACCTCCAGTTGGGCACCTCACACAGTGAACGGGCCAGTGTGGATATGGTTCTGGATGTGCCAGTCACCATCAACGCGTCTCTCGGTACTACGAATATGCTGATTTCCGATCTATTGCAACTTGGTCCCGGCAGTGTAGTTGAACTGGGCAAGCGGGCAGGCGAGCCAGTGGACCTATTTGTGAACGATAAGCTTATCGCAGTTGGTGAAGTGGTCGTGGTTAATGATACCTTCGGTGTTCGGGTGACGGAGGTCATAGACGCCAAGCAGCGCGTCCAAGCCTTGAGTTAGGCTTGAGACTTCAGGTTTGGGGCGTGAGCCACGCACGATTAAGATTCCAGGCCTCAGGCCTCAAGTCTTATTGTAATGTCCGGCAAAAAAATCCGCAGATTTTCCATTTCTGACAACTTCTGGTGTGGCCCTACGGTTGCGAACGAACGTCACCGGAGAGGGATTCCTCATGGTGAAAATGGTAAAGACTGTGCTCCTTGCCCTGCTGCTGGTTGTGCTTGCGATTGCGCGCCCTGCTTCTGCAATGGACAGCGACTATGTGGTCCAACAGGGGACGGATGGCAAGAAGTCTTTCAGCGTGGCGGCTGAGAAGAAGGGGGCCGCCAGCACAGTTCCTGCTGACAGCGTTGGCTCGTCATTGCGGATCGCGGGTTTGTGGTTAGTTCTGCTAGGGATCGGGAGTGCGGCCTTTGTCTGCATCAGGCGGCGCCAGAAAATGGGCTCTGTAGCGAAGGGTGCGGCTGCCCGCTTGAGTGTGGTGGAACGCTTATCGCTTGGGACCAAAGGAGAGTTGCTCCTGGTCAGGGCGTGTGATCGTCTTCTGGTAGTTGCTGCGCAAGGAAACCAATTGACGCTGCTGACAGACTTTGCCGCAACCGAGGAGCCACCGGACATGCTCTTTGCAGATGCTCTGGCGCACCGGACTACGGCTGCTGCACCCAAGAGTGCGCGAGAAGTACGAGATATCCGAGACAAGCGTGAGGGGCGAGACACTGTAAGAGAACCTCTTTACAGGTCTGAGCAGCGCGATCTCTCTTCTTCCAGTCCCGCTGTGGCCCCTGCTGCCACCCAAGGGACCAGCCTTGGCGTGCGGCCCTGGCCTGAGCCTGGAGAGGAGGATTGATGCCTTCTCGTTTCTTGCTGGCCATCTTGGGGATAGCAATACTGGCACCCGCCTTCTGGGCGGGCTCCGCTGTCGCTGAAGAGTCTACAGGACAAGTGCAGCCCATTGAGATAAAACTGGGCGAGGACGGCCAAGCGCCGCGTGTTAGCGCGACCCTCGGCATGTTGGCTACCATGACAGCCTTGGCTTTTATCCCCATGCTGCTTGTCATGACCACATCTTTTGCAAGGATAATCATAGTCCTGGGCTTTTTGCGGCAGGCACTCTCCACACAGCAAACGCCGCCCAACATCGTGTTGATAGGCATTTCGCTCTTTCTGACTGTCTTCATCATGGGTCCGGTCTTCGATCGTATGCATCGGGACGGGCTGGATCCGTATCTCAAGGGCAAGGCGACACCCACAGAAGCCTTGCAGAAAGGCCTGAAGCCGTTGCGGGAGTTCATGGCGCAGCAGACGCACAAGAAGGATCTGGCTTTGACCTTGGAGTTGTCCCATGCCGGCCAGCCGAGGGACCTGGATGACGTGCCCACCACAACGCTAATCCCGGCGTTCATGCTGAGTGAGCTGCGGACGGCGTTTCAGATGGGCTTTCTGTTGTTCCTGCCGTTCCTGGTGATTGATCTGGTGGTAGGCTCGGTCCTTCTGTCCATGGGCATGATCATGTTGCCGCCTGTTATGATCAGTTTGCCTTTGAAGCTCCTCTTGTTCGTTCTAGCCGATGGGTGGTACTTGGTCGTGAGATCCCTAGTCGCATCCTTTGCAGCCAGCGGATAGCGGTGGAACACCGGCGTCCCGTCGGCCAGCAGGAAAGTGGAATCAATGGATGCAGCAAGAGTAATGGACTTATTGGCTATGACCTTCATGATGGCGGCAAAGGTTGCCGCACCCATGCTGGTGGCTGCCTTGGTGGTTGGTTTGACAATCAGCCTGTTCCAGGCAGTAACGCAACTCAACGACCCCACGATCAGCTTTCTACCCAAGGTCGTTGCCGTAGCCTTGGCCCTGTGGATAGCCTGGTCGTGGATCATGCAAGAGCTGGTGACATATACGGTCCACATATTTCATCTGATGGAGCAGGTAACGCGATGACTGTTCCGCTCAATGCACTCTTTGGTTTTTTTATGGTGCTCACGCGGCTCACGGGCCTTTTTCTGGTCGCGCCTATTTTCTCAAACATCGTTATCAGCATCAGGATCAAGGCCGCACTGATTATCGCCCTGTCGGCCTTTCTGACCAGTGTACAGCCGCACCTGGATCTTCCCCCGCTTACCATGAGCGCGGCCGTGCCTGGCGTGATTAGCGAGGTGCTTACCGGCGTGCTCTTGGGATTCGGTTTCCGGATGGCAATGGCCGCGGCTTCCATTGCCGGCGAGATCGTGGGCCTGAATATGGGGATCGGGATGGCGAGGCTCTTGGATCCAAATTCCGGCCTGAGTGCGGCCATGATCCAGACCTTCTACGGGATGCTGTTCACCATTATCTTTCTCATGCTTGACGGGCACCATCACCTGCTGCGCATACTGAATGATAGTTTCGCGACCGTACCGCCGGGCAAAGGGCTGTCCACTGCATCCATTCTCCCGCTGTTGGTTTCGGAATCCAGTGCGATGATGGGGCTCGGTGTCCGCCTGGCCGCTCCGGTCCTCCTGCCGCTTTTTCTGCTGACCACAGCGATTGCGTTGATCTCGCGGGCCTTTCCGCAAGCGAACATCATTACATTTGCTTATGGTGCGAGTGCGGTGGTGGGCATGATTCTCATTGCTTTGTCGCTGCCGGGGTTATACGAGGCTTTTCAGGAATCGTTGCGCGGGGCAGACCGCTTCGCGTTTCGTGTCATACAAGCGCTGTCGGGGGCCTGAGGCGAGACGGGCGTGGCGGAAAACAATAGTGACGAAAACAAGACTGAGCCAGCCTCGCCGCGTAAGCGGCAGGATGCGCGCAGGATGGGTATGTTCGCCAACTCGATGGACTTGACCACCGCCGTCCTCCTGATTGTCGGCATCCTTAGCATGGCGGGCTTGGGTGCCACACTGGTTGATTCACTGTTGGGCTTCATGCACGGGTGGTTTGTCCAGCTCAGCAGCACCAAGCCGTTGAATGACCTCATCTTGGAGCAGCTTCCTTCGGCCATCGAGCCCGTCGCTTGGGTTGTTGTGGGCATAGCGGCCCTTGCCGCCAGCGCTACGCTGACAATCGGGCTGTGGCAAAGCAGTCTGCTGTTCAGCCCTGAGCTTTTGGCGTTCAAGTGGGAGCGCCTGGACATTGTCCAAGGCTTCAAGAGGATATTCTCGGCGGACGCCATGGTTGGCACCGTGATTGGCGTGTTCAAGCTGGTTATCATAGGTTGGGCCTCCTACCATGTCCTCTGTACGATTGCCACCTCCGCAGCCTGCTGGTGGCGCTATCCTGTGCAGGGCCTGTTGCCCTTGGGAGGTGAATTTGTGCTGAGGCTGGGTTGGACGGCTGCGATTCCGCTGTTGCTGCTCGCCGCAGGTGATTATGCCTTCAAGAAGTGGCGGTTCGAGAGGAACCTGATGATGAGCCGCGAAGAAGTGCGCCAGGAGGCGCGGTCCCATGACCAGGCCCCGGAGTTGAAAGCACGCATCCGTGGCATTCAGCGGCAGCGCGCCATGCAGCGCATGATGCAGGCCGTGCCGCAGGCTTCCGTGGTCATAACCAACCCCACGCACGTTGCAGTCGCGCTGCGTTATGCGCCGGGGGAGACCACTGCGCCGGTGGTAGTGGCGAAAGGCCAGCGCAAGATCGCTGAACGCATCAAAGCCATTGCCGCTGAGCACGGTGTGCCCATCATGGAGGAACCGCCGCTGGCTCGGGCCATGTTCAAGGTGGCCCAAGTGGGGCAGGAAATCCCCTTTGAGTTCTACCGGGCCGTTGCCCAGATACTGGCGCTGCTGTACCGCCGCAGACAGGGCGTGCCGCAGGCAGCGCGAGCAGGGAGTTACGCATGAGCACTGCGGCAGCCACGCCGGCCACCCCAACCCCAGGTTCGCTCGGCTCCGTCCTGCGATTTATGGACGTGGCCTTGGGCTTTGGGGTCATTGGCGTCGTTTTTGTCCTGGTTGTCCCGATTCCCACGCCGCTCCTGGACGTCTTGCTCTGTTGCCAGATGGCGTTGTCCTTGGCGATCCTGCTGGGCACGCTGCACACGCCTGAGCCTTTGGAGTTCTCAGGTTTTCCACCGCTGCTGCTCATCATCACACTTTTCCGCTTGGCGCTGGACGTGGCGGCCTCGCGTCTGATTCTGCTGAACGGGAACGCCGGGACCGTGATTTCGTCCTTCGGCCAGTTCGTCGTGGGCGGCAACTACGTGGTGGGCGTAACGATCTTCCTGATCCTCATCGTGATCCAGTTCGTGGTCATCACCAAGGGCGCGGGGCGCGTGGCGGAAGTGGCCGCGCGTTTTACCTTGGACGCCATGCCGGGGAAGCAAATGGCGATTGACGCGGACCTGAACGCGGGAGTAATTGACGAAGGTCAGGCGCGCCAGCGCCGGCATAAGATCGAACGCGAATCGGCCTTCTACGGCGCGATGGACGGGGCCAGCAAGTTCGTGCGGGGAGATGCGGTTGCGGCCATGATTATCGCGGCCGTCAACCTGCTAGGCGGCCTGGCGATAGGGGTGCTGATGCAGGGGAAGAGTCCCGCAGAGGCCATGCACACCTACGCGCTGCTCAGTATCGGCAGCGGTCTGGTAACCCAGATTCCCGCCCTGCTCGTTTCCACCGCCTGCGGCATCCTGGTCACCCGCGGCGCTTCCGAGATGAGCCTGGGCGAAGACATGAGCCGCCAAGTGCTCATGAGGTCCCGCGCCATGAAGATTACAGCGGCTTTCATGGGCATCCTGGCACTTATCCCTGGTTTGCCCGCCGCGCCGCTCCTGACTCTGGGCGCCGCAGCTTGGGTGTTGGGCATCCTGGTCGGGCGCACGGAAGTCGCAGAGGGGCTGAAGAAACGCGAGGCCGCGCTCGCGGAAGCCAAGGCGCCAGGCGGGCGCCGCGCCCCCAGCCCGGATTCCCTGGAAGCGCAACTGCGGATGGACGTGCTGGAATTGGAGTTGGGTGCGTCCCTGCTCAGCATGGTGGATCGCAGCCGAGGCGATCTGCTGGGCCGTATCGCACAATTGCGCAAGAAGCTTGCGGCCGAACTGGGCATCATCATTCCCGCAGTGCGCGTGCGCGACAACTTGCAGCTTGGGGGCCGGCAGTACCTGCTCAAGGTTCGTGGCGCGGTCGTGGCGGAACACGAGGTCTACCTCGACAGATTGCTGGCGATCAACCCCGGGAACGCGCGTCCCGGCCTGGAAGGTCTGCCCTCCACCGACCCTGCTTTTGGGCTGTCGGCACTGTGGATTCCAGTTTCCCAGCGCGCGCGGGCTGAGGCCTATGGCTACACGGTGGTTGAAACCGTGGCCGTGGTGGCCACTCACTTGCATGAGTTGTTGCGGGCCAATGCCGCCGAATTGCTGACACGGCACGACGTCCAAGGCATCCTTGACCGGGTGAAGGATACCGATCCGGCATTGGTGAAGGACTTGGTGCCCGGCGCCGTAAGCTTGTCTACATTGCACCGGGTTCTCCAGGGCCTGCTGCGGGAGCGGGTGCCGGTTCGCGATGCAGTCACTATTCTGGAAACTCTTGGTGACTTTGCCGGGCAGCAGAAATCGGTGGAGGCACTGATCGAGGAAGTCAGAGCTGCGTTGGCTCCCTCTTTTGTCGGCAGCCTGCTGGATGAGAAGGGCAGGTTGATAGCAGTGGCGTGCGAGCCTGCGCTTGAATCAAGGTTGCTGCAAAGCCTTATACAGACTGAAGGTGGCCAGGTATTGATCTTGACGCCGAGCCAGGTTTCTAGTTTGGTCAAGCATCTTGGCGACCAGGTTGCGGCCTCTGTGCGCCGCCGGCAGAAGGTCGTGCTCGTCTGCTCAGATAGACTGCGGGTGCAAATTCGGCGGTTGATTGAGCGGGCCTTGCCTGTGTTGCCAGTGTTGTCTTACGCCGAGGTCCCGCCCCGAGCAATACTGGAAATCGTTGCACAAGTTCCCGAAACGGTCCTTGGCCCGCCTGTTGCTACTATGCGGGGCGTGGCCGCTGCAGAGAAGGTGAAGTAAAACAGGCACCTTGGGGGAAGCGCCAAGGAGGCGCGTGGACAGTGAGAATCACAACGTGCAAAGCCAATGATCTCGTTGAGTTAATGGCCAAGATTCGGGATGTGCACGGCCCTGATGCTGTGCTGTTGGCGGTAAGGCGAGTGCCCAGCAATTCAGGCAACGAGCGAGAGCCATTTATACTTGAGGGCACGGTTGGCTTTGGACCAGTCCCTAAGAAAGACAAGCCACAGCCGGAAAAAGAGTCCGATAAAGTGAGGGAGGGGCTGGCTCCGGCACAAGGCCTGATGGCTGAGTACCTTGCACAGAGCGAGGAGCCCGCCTCAGACAAAGAGAATAAAACTCCCTCTGACGCTCCAGTGATAGCCCTCCTGGGGCCTATGGGTGCCGGCAAGACGACTACTGCTGCAAAACTTGCCGGTCGGTTAGCCGCTAAGAGCGGCAAACCAACTGGGCTGCTTTCCACGGACGCGGAGCGTCCGGGGGGGGCTGGACTGCTAATGGGTTATGCGAATGCACTGGGATTGCATGCAACCACAGTGGTTTCGGCCTTTGATTTGCAAGACCGTTTAGCGCGTTGGAATTGGCGGGGACCGCTGGTGATTGACACCCGCGGTTGCGGGCCGCGCGACAGTTGGGCAATTGAGCGGCTTGGCACCCTCCTGGATTCAGCGTGTGGCTGCGAACAGAGGTACTTGGTGTTAAGCGCCACAGAGCATCCCGCGATGGCTCGCGAATGTCTTGAGGCGTACAGCACCATCGGCATCAAAGGGGTTGTCCTGACGCGTGTGGATCAGGCAACAGGGATAGGCCACTGTTTGGATGAGGTCCGCAAGCGTGAAGTCCCCATCGTATTCCTTGGGACTGGGGATCGTGTGCCGGAAGACCTCGCCGACCCATCGCCGTCGAGCCTGCGGGCTCTAAGAACCACACGGCGCAACTTGATTCCGGCCTGATGGCGCAGCCGGACTTTCGCATTTTGCCCAGAGAACACTGGAAAGTACAATGGCCGGACCTGACGGAGTGAACAAGTCTTCTGGACGAGATCCCTACACACTCGCCATCGTGAGCGGCAAGGGCGGCGTAGGAAAGACCAATACTGCCTGCAACCTCGCTATCCAGTTTGCTTCCCTTGGCAAGCGTGTCCTGCTATTCGACGCGGATTTGGGTTTGGCCAGCGTGGATGTGCTTCTAGGTCTCGTGCCGCGCTTCACCATTCAGCAAGTACTGGATGGGCAGTGCAGTTGTCTTGACGCCCTGCTTGAAGGCCCAAACGGCATCAGCATCCTTCCTGCCTGTTCAGGCATACCGGAGATGGCCGAGTTGCAGCCAGCCAAGCTTCAGCAGTTGGTAGATGGCTTGGCGGACCTTACTAGGCGCTACGATATAGTTATCATTGATGCTCCAAGCGGCATTGCGTCGAACATGTTGCGTGTTGCTGCAATTGCGGATGAGATTCTGCTCCTGACAACACCGGAACCAACGGCTGCAATGGATGCTTATGCTGTCGCAAAGATATTCTCAACGCGGCGGCCCAACGTCCCTCTCCGGCTTTGGGTCAACATGATTTCGGAACACGATGCCGGCGAGCGGATCGTGGCTGGGTTTCACGAGGTAATGTCACGCTTCCTCTCCCGCAGAATTGAGATCCT
>JBEKKG010000026.1:0-18614 GCA_050010835.1 Planctomycetota bacterium | reverse complement strand
CTTCCTCGCCGGCCGCGGCTACGTGACGCCGCAGGACGTTAAGGAAATCGCCTACGAGGTGCTGCGCCACCGCATTATCCTCAGCTACGAGGCCGAAGCGGAGGAGAGAACCGCGGATGACGTAGTCAAGAAAGTGCTGGAATCGGTAGCAGTGCCATAACCTGGACTATTCACCACAGAGAGCACAGAGAACACAGAGGGAGAAGATGGTTCAGACATTTCACACAGCGAATTCTTTTCTATTCTCTGTGCTCTCTGTGTTCTCCGTGGTGAATAATCCGGGCTAACGGCGCGTGGAGCGTGGACTATGGCGCGTGACGTAACCGAAGTCCTCAAAGAAGTGCGGCGCATTCAGATCGTCGCCAGCCGGCAGGTCAACGATTTGCTGGCGGGGGAGTACCAGAGCGTGTTCAAGGGCCGGGGCATGGAGTTCGACGCGGTGCGCGAATATGTGCCGGGCGACGAAATCCGCAGCATTGACTGGAACGTCACGGCGCGCACAGGCACGCCCTACGTCAAGAAGTTCTGCGAAGAACGCGAATTGACCATTCTCATGGCGGTGGACATTTCCGCCTCCAGCGTCTTCGGTTCGGTCCGCAAGACCAAAATGGACACGGCGGCGGAAGTGGCCGCGGTGCTCATGTTCAGCGCGCTGCGCAACCACGACAAGCTGGGCCTGGTGCTCTTCGCCGACCAGGTGGTGCGCTACATCCCGCCGCGCAAAGGCCGCTCCAACGTGCTGCGGCTCATCCGCGATCTGCTCGCCGTCGAACCCCTCAAGGCCCGCACGGACATTGGCGCGGCGCTGGAGTTCATCGGGCGGGTGCAGCGGCGCAAGTGCGTCATCTTCCTGATGAGCGATTTCCTCGGCCCGGATTGCGCGCGGGCACTGGCTTTGTGCAACCACCGCCACGATCTGATCGCCGTGACTTTGAGCGATCCGCGCGAACACACGCTGCCAGACGTGGGCTTCCTGACTTTGCGCGATGCCGAAACGGATGAAGTTGTGGAACTGGACACGCGCCACCCTCAGGTGCGCGCGCTGTTCGCTGAGAGCGCCGTGCGGCGCAACGCGCAACTCGATGCCGGGCTGCGCCGCGCGGCCGTGGACCGTCTGGATATCCGCACGGACCAGCCCTATGCGCTGAGCCTGCAGCGGTTCTTCCATATGCGGGAGCGCCGGATGCGGTGATGGCGATTCTGTTTTTTGGAACGGCTTTTTGCCACAGAGAACACAGAGGACACAGAGAAAATGAATAGAACAAAAACACCTTCTCTGTGTTCTCTGTGTCCTCTGTGGCTGATTGCCTTGGTTCTCATGTTGTCCGTTCTGGCGGGTTGCAAGAGCCAAAAGCCCGCCCAGCAGCCGGATGGCGGGGCCGCGGCCGCCAACACCGTCGAGAAGAGCGTGGAGCGCGGGCCGGTGCGGATGACAGTGCGCGTCTCCCCGAAGGAGCCGCGCTTGTCCGACCTGCTGGACTTGGAGATCGTCGTTGAGGCCGAGGCGGGCGTGGAGGTCAGGCCTCCGGTCTTCGGCAAGGCGGTGGGCGATTTCCTGGTGCGCGACTACCGCGCCAAGGACGCGCCCGCGGCCGGCGAAAAGACCGTGCGCAACTTTCACTACCAGCTCGAACCGCGCAGTTCGGGCAAGCACTTGATCCGCTCCGTGGGCATCGAGTTCAGCGACCACCGGCCGGGGAAGGAAGGGAAGGGCGAACCCGTGCTGCTGGAGACCGAGCCGCTGGAAATCCTGGTGACATCCGAGCTTGGGGACAAGACTCCGAGCCTTGCCGACCTGGCCCCCATGCACTCCCCGGTGCCGCTGCCGCCCAGTCCGTTCTGGTTCTGGGTGCTGGGGCTGTCCGGTCTCGGCGCGGCGCTGGCTGGAGCGGCGCTCTGGTATCGCCGCCACCGCAAGAGCGCCGCGGAGGGCGAGGCAAAAAAAACGCCGGAAGAGACCGCGCACGCCGAAATGCGCGCGCTGCTGGCCCGGAACCTGCACGGCAAGGGCGAGTTCAAGGAGTTTTACGTGGGGCTGACCGGCATCGTGCGCCGGTACATCGAAGCGACCACGGGCATCCGCGCGCCCGAGCAGACCACTGAGGAATTCCTGCGGGACGTGCGGGCACGGGAAGTCTTTCCCCGTGAGCGCGCGGCGCAGTTCGGCCAGTTCCTCGAAGCCGCCGACCTTGTGAAATACGCCGCGATGCAACCCGGGACGCGGCAGGTTGAGGAAGCCATTGCCAGAGCGCAGGAGTTCGTGGGGCTGCCGTCGGCGTTCCAAGTGGCTAGTGGCAAGCAAGGGTAGCGCAATCCTCCGGATTGCGTCGCGTGGCTAGTGGCAAGTGACGGGTGACAAGCGATAGGGAATCAATGTGGAAGGCTTCAGATTCTGCTCCCCCTTGTGGTTCATTCTGGCCCCGCTGGCGCTGGCGGTGGTGTGGTGGTCCTGGCACCCCGGACGGCGGGCGGCGGTGGTGTTCTCCAGCCTGGCCGATCTAAAGACACTGCCTGTGACGACGGCGCAGCGCGTGCGCCGGCTGCTGCCTTGGGCCTACGGCGTGGGGCTTTTGCTCCTGGTTGCGGCGCTGGCACGCCCGCAGCAGGGCAAGTCGGAAGCGCGCCTGCACACCGAAGGCATCGCCATTGAGATGGTTGTGGATGTCTCCGGTTCCATGGAGGCGCTGGACTACGAGATCAACGGCGAACCGGCCAGCCGGGTCAGCGCGGTCAAGCATGTCTTCAGGGAATTCGTGCTCGGTTCGAAGAGCAGCGGGCTGCACGGGCGCCCGAACGACCTCATCGGCCTCGTGGCTTTCGGCACCTATGCCGACAGCCAATGCCCGCTGACCCTGGACCACGGCGCCCTCGCGGACATCGCGGAGTCCTTGGGACCCGCCAAGCCTATCCGCGACCGGCGCGGCAACCTCATCAACAAGGACTGGCGGGAAGAGGATAATACGGCCATTGGCGACGGCTTGACCCTGGCGCTGGACCGTCTGCGGAACATCACCGCCAAGAGCAAAGTGGAGATTCTGCTCACCGACGGCGGCGACAACGCCAGCGTGGTGGAGCCCCACGAGGCGGCCAAAATGGCGCAGAAGCTGGGCGTGAAAATCTACACCATCGGCTTTGGCCACCCGGGCATTGTGCCGTTCCCACAGGAAGACGACTTCGGGCACCGTGTCTTGGTGCAGGCGCAGTTCCCGCTGGATGAGCGCCTGTTGCGCGAGATCGCGGAAACCACGAGCGGACAGTTCTTCTATGCCGACAGCACCAAGAAGCTTGAAGAGATCTACGCGCAGATTGACCAGATGGAGAAGTCCAAAGTGGAGGAAACCCAGTACACAGAGTACACTGAATTGTACCTGTGGCTGGCGGCGCCGGGCTTGGCGCTGCTGATGGTGGCAGGCTTTCTGGGGGCGACTAGGTTCAGGGCACTGCCCTAAACTCGAAACTCGAAATCCGAAATTCGAAGGAAAAGGAAAATGACGGAAACAGAAAACTCGCCGCCACACGTTGAAGGGGAGGGTGTGCGCCAACCCTACGACTTGGAAGAAAGGACGTTTCTGTTCGCCAAGCGGGTGCGCGCACTGGCAAGGAACCTGCCCAGGACATTGTGCAATATCGAAGATGCCAAACAGCTCCTGCGCTCGTCCGGTTCCGTGGGCGCCAATTACATTGAAGCCAACGAGTCCCTGGGGAGCAAGGACTTTATCATGCATCTTAAGATTAGCCGCAAGGAGGCTAAGGAAAGCCGGTACTGGCTGCGTCTCTTGTACATTGAAGCGGCTCCAGAGCTGGACGCAGAAAGAAACGCCCTGATTCAGGAGGCCACCGAAATCATGAGAATTTGTGGCGCGATAATTCGTAAGAAAGAGTGACCTGGCTTGAAGCAGCGTCAAGGGGTGTTTTTTCTGTTTTTGTTTTGGAGTTTCCTTCGGATTTTGAGTTTCGGATTTGGAGTTTAGGAAATGCAGTGGAACCACCCTGAAGCCTTGTGGCTGATTTTGCCGCTCTCCTGCCTCTGGCTGGCTGTGGCCCTTTACGGACGGGCGCGGCGGCGGCGCGACGCGGAGGCGTTCGTGGCCGCAGTGCTGTGGCCGCGGATTCTACCGCCTGATTCCGGCGCGCGTTTCTGGCTGAAGACCGCCTTGTGGCTGCTGGCGCTCATTTCCGGCATGGTGGCCCTGGCGGGGCCGCGCTTCGGCCAGCATGCGGAAGTGGTGCTCCCGCGCGGGAGCGACCTGTACGTGCTGATAGACGTCTCGCGCTCCATGCTGGCTGAGGACGTTCCGCCCAGCCGCCTGGGACGGGCCAAGGCGGACGTGGCGGAACTGTTGCAGCACTTGAATGGAGAGCGCATCGCCTTGATCGCCTTTGCCGGCAAGGCCGTGGTCACTTGTCCACTCACCACCGACTACAACTACTTCCGCACGGCGCTGGGCGAGCTGAGCCCCGCCAGCGCCCCGCGCGGCGGCACGGCCATTGGCGACGCGATCCGCAAGGCCCTGGAAGTCCTGCCGCAGGACGCGGAACGCGATCAGACGCTGCTTCTGATCACCGACGGCGACGACCAGGAATCCCAACCGATCCTGGCTGCTGAGGCGGCGGCCGAGCGGCACGTGGCCATCTTCACGGTGGGGCTGGGCGACGCGGACAAAGGCTCCCGTGTCCCTGCCTCCAAGGACGGCGCCGGAACGTTCATGGAGTACAAAGGCGAGCAGGTGTGGAGCAAGCTGCACGGGGGTCTGCTCGGCGAGATCGCCCTGAAGACCCATGGGGTCTACATCCCGGCTGGCACGCTGGCCTACGACTTGGGCGAGCTTTACCAGGGCCACCTGAAAGGGCGCCAGGCCGCGAACGCCGAGCAGAGAGTCCAGATGCGGGCGTCACAGCAGTATCAACTCTTCCTCGCGCTCGCGCTCTTCTGCCTGCTCCTGGAACTGCTGATTCGCCCGTACCCTCCCGCGCAGCCGGTTGAAGCGCCCGTCTTGCCCGGCAAACCCACGCGGCGCAAGCGCGCGCCCGCTGCGGCTCCCTCCGCTGGGAGCGCCGGCGTCTCGCCGGCAGCAGGGGCCGGCGGGACGCCGGCGCTCCCAGGAGTGGACAGGACGGCTGGGAGAGCCGTGGCGCTCCTGCTCTTCGTCCTTTGTACCCCGGGGGTCTCGCCCGCCGCGGAAGCCGAGCAGAAATCCGGCGGCGCGTCCAAAGGCGAAACAGAGGCCAAGGAAAAACCTGCTGCGGTCGTCGCGCCGCGCAAGGCCGTCAGCGAAGGCTTGGCGTTGTACGCGAAGGATGATTTCGAGCATGCGCGGGACAAGTTCGGCCAGGCGGCCGAGCAGTTCAGAAAATCCCAGGACAGCGCCGAGGCGGCCATTGCCTTTTTTGATGCGGGCTGCGCCGCGCAAAGGAAAGGCGACACGGAGAAGGCGCGCGAGGCCTACCTGGAGGCAGGCTTGGCGCGCAACCAGCAACTTGCGGCGGAAGCGCATTTCAACCTGGGCTGCAGCGCCGCCGAGAGCGCCCGGACCCTGGCGGGCGAGCGCCCCGCGGAACTGGCGCCGGACAAGCGCCAGGAGGTCATAGACAAACTCCTGGACGCCGCCAGCAGGTTTCGCTGCTGCCTGGGGATACAGCCGGCGCACGCCGGGGCGCGCAAGAACATCGAGTTGGCTCGCGAATGGGTTAAGTACTATACTGACAAGTGGCGCGAACTGGACAGGCAGCGCAGGCGCCGGGAGGCCAACCTGCTCCAGTTCCTGGACTATCTCATTTCCACCGAACGGGCGTTGCGGGAGGGCGTGAAGGAGCTGAAGCCTGCCTCGCCGCTTGACGATTTCGCCGAAGGCAAGCGGCTGCAGGAAGAACTGGAGGAGGAGATCGGGCCGCTGAAAGAGAAAATTCAAGAAGCCTTGGCCCCGCCCCAGCGGCAACAGCCGTCGGCACAGCCTGGGGCCGCTCCCGCGCCGCAGCCGCAGGCGGACCCGAAGCAGTTGGAGGAGGCCTTGAAGCTGTTGCAGGGATGGGCTGATGCCGCCGGGGACAAGATGAAAGGCGCCGCGGAGCGGCTCAGCGCCCGCCAGCCCGCGCCCGCCGCGGAAGAACAAAAGGGGGCCGTTGCGGAACTCGAAAACATCTGGGCCGCGGTGGCGCCCTTCGACGTTGTGCTGGCGCGCGACCTGGCCGAGCAGACCCGTATTGTCCACACGCTGAAACCCGAAACGGACGAGGAGGAGGCCGCAAAAGAGGGGGCCGCCGGGCAGAAGGCGGAGGAGAAAGCGCCAGACAAGAAAATGGCGGAAAAGAAAGCGGAGGACAAGGACAAGACCGCCGCTGCATCCGGGGAGAAACTGCTTTCGGATGAGGAATCCGTTGAACTGGCGGAAGAACAGGGGCATACTGGCCGCCGCACCGTCTTGTTGAAGCTGAAGGCCGAACAGGAACTGAAGCACGCCGAGCAGATGCCCGCCGGCCAGCCGCAGCCGGCCCCGCCGGTCCAGCAGCCCGGACCAAAGAGCTCGCAGGACGACGACAAGAAGCCGGCGCAGCCGCCCGCGCAGCTTGATCCGGAGAAGATCAAGGCAGGACTGCGCAAGGCTGTAGAATTGGCGCCCAAGGCCGCGGAAAAGATGAGCGCTGCGGCGGGGTCCCTGCGGGACAAGAAAGCTGAGGAAGCTTATCCCAACGCAGAAGAGGCGCGCAAGATCCTGGATGAGATAGCCAAAGCCCAGCCCAAGCAGGAGAATAAAGACCAGAAGAAAGATCAGGAGAAGAAGGACCAGAAGAAGGACGAAGAGAAAAAGGACGAACAGAAGAAGGATGAGCAGAAGAAGGACGAGAAGAAAGAGCAGCTTTCGCGAGACCAGATTGAGGCCGCACTGCGCAAAGTGCGCGAACGCGAGAAGCAGAAGCACGAGCGCGACAAAGAACTGAAAGCGCGTTTGCTGCAATACGACAGAAGCGTGGAGAAAGACTGGTGAAGCGTTTCCGGTTCTCGGTCTTCGGTTTCCGATTGCCGGCGCTGGCGTTGGTGAGCGCCTTGGCGTGCGGCGCATCCGCAGGCGAGGCGCCGCAGCTTCAGGCGCAACTCGGCGCCGGCCAGATTTACCTTGGCGAGAGCGTGGATTATCAGGTCACGCTGCGCAACGCCAAAGACCCCGCGCCGCCGGACTTGTCCCCCTTCGCGGCAGAATTCAACGTGGCCCCACACGGCGACCAGTCGCTGGATCAGACGTCTGTCTTCATCGTCAACGGGCAGATGACGAGACAAGTCGTCTACGGACACATCTACGCGTACCGCCTCACGCCCAAGCACGCGGGTTCGCTGACAGTGCCTGCGCCGAGTGCTGTGGTAGAGGGCCAGCGGCTCGCCGGACCGGTCTTAACGTTGCACGTGATTGCTCCGGAGAAGCAGGACCTGGCAGTTATGGAGATCGTCGCCAAACCGCCGAAGGTGTTCCCCACGCAGCCCTTCGATGTGACTTTGCGGATTCTAATCAAACCGTTGCCCGATGTGAATAACCGCGATCCCCTGCTCCCGCTCTGCCAGGCCGGCCAGGTTCCCGCGTTGCAGATAAACTGGGAGAACCCGCCGGAGGGGCTGAGTTGTTCTGAGGACCTTAACGCGTGGCTGCAAAAACACCTTGCGGCTGGGGGCCATGGTTTCAGCATCAACGGCGTGAAAACGCACAGCAACGATCCCTTCTCGATCTTCGAAGGGGGGCGCTCGGCACTCTTCGACCTCAGTGCCGGCCGCGAGAGGCGTGCGGGGCTGAATGGGGCGCCCATTGAGTATTTCGCCTATGAGCTGAAACGCTCCTTCACTGCCAAGCAGTCCGGCACATACACGTTTGGCCCTGCAACGTTGAAAGGCATGATCGTGGATGGCATGGCGGCGGGCCGCCGCGGCCAATATTCGGGACGGCAGCTCTTCGTCGTAGCGCCGGCGCAGACAGTGGAAGTCCGCACTGTGCCCACGCCGCGCCCGCCTTCGTTCTGCGGCGGCGTGGGGAACTACAAGGTCACGGCCGCGGCCAGCCCCACGGCCTTGCGCATCGGCGACCCGCTGACGTTGACGCTGTCCTTCGAAACACAGCCCGGCAGCGGCTCGCTGGACCTGATCTCCCCGCCGGACCTGACAGCCAACGCGAAACTGGCCGAAGGTTTCGACATCATTGACAAAGCGCCTACGGGCGAAGCGAAGGGCGGAGTGAAGCACTTCGCCTACGGTTTGCGGACGAAGAAAGCCGGGCCGGGCATACCGCCTATCACCGTGACGTTGTTCAATCCGGAAACGGAGCGCTTCGTGGATGTGCTGACCGAGCCGCTCAAGCTGAACATTTCGGCCTCGGCGCAGTTGAACGCCGGGAACCTGGTAGGCGCGCTGCCGGCCGGACAGTCGCGCGAACTGCGTTCGCATCAGGAAGGGATTTTCCAGAACGTGGTGGACGTCGCGGAACTTGGGGACCAGCGTGTCCGGCCCGTGTCATATCTCCTGGCCGTGGCGGCGATGTGGCTGCTGTACGGCGGTCTGTTCATGCTGGTCTCAAACTGGCGGCGGAAGAGCGGCGACGTGGCCTGGCAGCGGCGGCAGCGGGCCCTGTCTGAGGCGCGCAAGACGCTCGCCGAGGCACGCCAGGCCGCGCAGGACGGGAAGCCGGAGGAAGCTGCGCGGGCCACCCGCGCGGCGCTGGTGGGCCTGATTGCCAACATGCGCAATCGCCAGGCTGCGGGAATGACCGCGCAAGACGCGGGCACGATACTGGCGCAGGCAGGGGCCTCTTCCGAGATTGCGGCGCAAACGGTGCAAGTGCTGGAAACGATTGAGGCCCTGGCTTATGGCTCGGCGGCCGCCCTGGACGGCGCAGCGTTGCAGGCGCGCGTCGAGAACTTGCTGCCACTGTTGCATACGGAGTTGGGGGCCAGAAGATGAGGCTTCAGGAACCGCGGATGAGCGCAGAGGAACGCAGACCCAAGCACAGAACTTATATCTGCGTTTATCTGCGGTCATCTGCGGTTCCATTTCTCTTCCTGGCGGCCTGCCTGGCGTCCGTGGCGCCGGCCCGGGAGAAAGGCGCGCGGGAGCGGACTTTTGTGCATGCGCTTGAAGTCTTCGACGAGGCCAAGACACCGCAGGAGTACGGCCAGGCCGCGGCACTGTGGGAATCGTTGCTGGCAGACGGCTACCAGAATGGCGCGGTTTACTATAATATTGGAAACGCGTACATGAAAGCCGGCGAGTACGGCCGCGCGATTGCAGCCTACCGCAAGGGCAGGTACTATCGGCCGCGCGATCCATACCTTGAAGCCAATCTGAACCAGGCGCTGGCGCTGGCGCCGGGCAGACTTCCCGAGACCCCTGCGCCGTGGTGGCAACACGTCTTGTTCTGGAGCGGTTGGCTTTCGTACCCGGAGAAGTTCCTGGCCGTGGTGGCCGTGTTCGGCGCCGCTTGTGCGGTGGCAGCGGCCGGGCTTTTGCTAAGGAAGCGCAGGGCCTACTGGGGCTGCGGCGCGCTGGCCACAGTGGCGCTCTTTCTGTCTGCGGATGCAGCGTTGGCGTATCTGGATGTCGCGGAGTCGCGCAAGGCGGTGATAGTGACCGAAACGGTGGCGCGCAAAGGCATGGGGGAAAAGTACGAGCCTGCCTTCGACAAGCCTTTGAAAGATGGGGCGGAGTTCACTATCATAGGGCGCAGCGGCCAGTGGGTATTGGGGCATTTCGAGGGCATTGGCGACGGTTGGCTGCGCCAGGAAACGTTGGTTGAATGATGAATGAAGAGACGGAACGGAGCCTAATCGCTCGTTTCCAGGCGGGCGATCAAGGAGCGTATGCGGAGTTGTTTGAGGCCCACCATCGCCGCGTGATTTATATGGCCCTGCAGATTCTGCGGAACGAAGAATCCGCTCTGGACGCCGCGCAAGAAGTCTTCCTGCGGGCCTTCGAGGAGTTGCCTCACTGGCGCGGCGAGGCGCGCGTCAGCACCTGGCTTTACCGCACGGCTTTGAACGTGTGCTTTGAGCGCATCCGTGCGGAGGAGCGGCAGCGGCGCCTCCGCGACAATGCGCCGGAGGCCGAGCTGGCGCTGCCGCCAGAGAACGCGGTGTCGGATAACGAGACCCTGAGCGCTATTGACAGGGCGGTGAAAACGTTGCCTCCGCGGCAGCGGGCGATCTTTGTTCTGAAGCAGTACCAGGAGATGCGTTTTACCGAAATCGCGACACTTCTGGACATCACCGAAGGCGGCGCCAAGGCCAGTTACCATAAGGCGCTCCTGACTTTGCGGGAGCGGCTCAAGGTAGTGGCCCCGGAGACCCGGCGGCCAAACGGGGGAACGACCGTGGGGACGGATGCGGACGAGCACGCAGAAGGTGAAGCTTGAGACTTGAGGCTTGTGGGGCGCGCGGCTGGCCCGCATTTCTCACCCCTTGAAAAATTGGCACTGCCCACGGCGGGTGATAGACAAGGCCGAGTGTCTGGAGAAAGGCGCCAATCGGCGGTTTTAGGTCCCGCTGGAACCTTTGCGCGCAGCTTTCAAGTCTAGGATGAATTCCCCCAAGGCCTGGCCAACCTCGGGCGACACGTTCGTGAACCTGACATGCACACAGAAGCAATTCTGGTTACTGCGGTTGCTTGACAGGACTTCCGCGTCAAGCGCCTTGAGCAAGGGATCGGTGTCCAGGACAGGCACACTCAATTGGGTGCCCTGCGGGAGGGCATGGTCCAGTTCCAGTGCCGCGCCTCCCGCGCTTATGTCCAGCACCCCGGCTGTCAATTGAACCTGAATGGCCGCAGGCCGGGCGCATCTGTGTCTGTAATCGTGCCTGCGGCCGCTCCGCTCTTTGGCCACTTCCCCCTCGACGCGCCGGGTCTGCCAAAGCAACAGACGCCGTTGCAGGGCGCGCTCCACACCTGGCGAAAGACCCAGGAACATGACGTGTACCAGGAAGCGCGCCGGATCAGCTTGTTGATGGCATGACAGAACCTGGGCGTCGAGTGCTGTCAGCGCGGGAGGGCTCTCGGAGACAGGCAGAGTGATGCGGGCGCCGGGCGGGACGCCGTGGGGCAGTTCCAGCGACGCGCCACCGCTGCTCACGTCCAGCAATATGGCGGTCTCCCGCAACCGCACGGTCGCGGAGCTGTGGCATTCCTGCCGGTATTGCCGGCGCCGCTCACCCGGTGTTTCCGCCCAGTGGCCGTCGAACAGGGCTTGGACGGTTTTCAGAGCAGGATCCAACTGCCCGTCGGTTTTACTGCCAGGGACGGTCCTCGGCGCCGCAGGGCGGCCGACAGGGGTGATCAGCAGCTTTGGGACACGACGCCAGCGGGAAGAGCGCTCGCACCACGCAAGAACCGCGTCTGCCGCCAGTTTGCGGGAAAGGTCCAGCAGCAGGCAATCAACTGTGTCCGGGTTCCGGCTGACCAAGTCGTCGGGCGAGGTGATTATGCTCTGGCTCCAGCCTTCGCCTGTCAGACGCTGGCACACTTCCTTGAGGTTGCTTGGCCGCACGAGAACCAGCGCCAACTTCTTCGCAGCTTGCCCGTTCACGCCCTCCAGCATCTCCCCTGTCTCCTATTGAGCCTCTAGTCCTATGCCACAAACTGCCTTCGCTTTCAAGCCCCTTGGCCAGTGCAGGCAGATTGCTCATCGGTTTGTGCCACGGATATGCCCTCGCACCACGAGGGCTTATCTGTGCCCAGCGTGGCGGATTCCGGGGACACGATCCCGATTTCCAAACAGCCGGAAATCGGGTCATGTCCCCGGAATCACGGGTTCTTCCGCGGCGCAGCCGCGCCCGTCGCACCGCCGCGGACTAAAGCATCCAGCCACGCCGCATGCCCGCCGTCAGCATTCCCGCCGAGGCAGTCAATAAACAACTCAAGCTTGGAAACGCCGCTTACGTCCACCTTGCACTCTTCAGACTGCGATTTTCTCTGCATTGGTTGTGACTTCCAGAGTTCCTTGCCATCACCGGCGACGCGGAATATGAGCGGTTTACCCGTCCGGCCGTCCGGCCCCACGCCGCCTGAATCACAGATTGCCGCCGTGGCCTGGAAGTAGCGGTACCGTTTGTCGAGCATATAAGCCACATGCCCCGAACCGTCGTGCGGCGGATGCATGGCCAGACCTTTCGGGTATAGCGTGCCATTGAGCTTGAGTTCCGGGCCTTCTTTGTAGCGCCCCTTGCCGAAGTCGAACATCCCACCGTAGGTCTTCACCTCCAACTCAGGCAAGTCGGCCAGATACATCGGCCGTGCCAGCTCCGCCAGGCGGTCCTCGATCCCCGCTTGGGCCCGCGCCAGCGCCAGCGTGCCGGCATGGTCCTGCTTCGCTTTCTCGAGAAGTGTCCGGGCGTCCTGCAACTCGCCGGCTTTAAGCGTGTCATCAATCTGCTTCAGCGCGGCCAGGGCATGTTGCTCGCGTTCGCACACCTCCAGCCGTTCCCGGATATGGGTGACGATGTCGGCGGGAGCGCCTTTCTTGTGTGCGGCTTCCAGGCGTTTGCGCACGGCTTCCGCAGTGAAGCCCTCGGCCTTGCTCTGGAGCGCCAGCAACCCCGCAAACCCCAGCTTCAGGTCTGTTTGGGCTTCCGGCGGCAAAGCAAGTTCGGCCAGTTCGCAGCGTGTTTGCGGGGCAAGGGTGTCAAGCGGCACTTTCTTGCCTGCGAACCCGCCGCCCAAGTCCATTTCGGTCTCAATGATTTCGCCCGACACGCCCTTGACGCGGTTCTTGCTGCCTTTCCCGACCTCATAAGGCGGCTTGCCGTCCGCATAGCGTAGCGTGAACGCACGCGCATCCTTGCTTAACAGCGCGGCGCCTGCTGCGACCGCCTTATTCCAGTCCTCCACCAAGTGCGCGCATTTCTTGTCCAGTTCCAGCGCCTGCCGCAGCGCCTCCAGCTTGGGGTCAGCCTTGGCCTGGTCCAGGCGCTTCTCAGCTTGCTGGACCTTGAGCTTGCCCAACAAGCCGTAGGCTTCCTCAAGCGCCGTCTCATAGGCAACCGCCACATCCGTGCCGCTGCCCTTCTCGGCTGGAACGGCAGCCGGCTCAGGCTTCGTGGCGGGCGTCGGCGCTGCCGGCGGGGCCGGTTTCTGCTCGGCCTGCACGGTGGTGGCCGGCACTGTGGGCGTGGCGGGTTTCTGCTCGGCCTTCTCGCCAATGGCTTCTGCTTTCTTCTTCGCCGCTTCGGTGGCCAAGCGGGCTTCGCGCAGTTGGTCCTCAAGCATGCGCTTTTCCTTCTCGGCCTTGGCGGCCCGCTCCCTTTCCTCTTCCGCTTGCCGTTTTGCCTTTTCCGCTTGTTGCAGCGCCTCTTCCTTCTTGCTCTTCTCGCGCGCTTCCTGTTCGGCCCGCGCGTGCCTGTTGCTGTTGCTGACCAGCACGACAGCCACAACCACGGCCACCACGGCCAAGACAGCGGCCGCGACGCCTATGGCCTTGCTGCTCCAGCCGGTTTGGGCGCGGCCGGGCGGGGCCGCGCCGTCGTCTGGCGCTATCTTCCGCCGCTCAGCCGGTTCGGGCCGCTGGGCGGCCGCGGGCCTCAGCGCAGCCTTCGCCTGGGGCCGGCGCTCGGGCGGCAGGGCAACTCGACCCCGCACACCCACGGTGGACCTGCCCGCGGCGAGCGCCTTGCTGCTGGGCACCTTGCCGCGGCTGACCAGTTCGAGATCGTCCAACAGTTCCTGGCAGTCGCGATAGCGGTCTGCGACGTCCTTGGCCATCATCTTCTCGATGATGTGGACGACGTTGTCCGGAATGTCCCCGCGAATGTCCTGTGGATTGGGCAACTCCTCGCAAATATGTTTGGCGATCACAATCGCGGGATTGGAGCCGCCGAAAGGGGCGCGCCCGGTTAACATGTGGTAGAGCGTCGCGCCCAGCGAGTAAATGTCCGTGCGCCCGTCTATCTCCTTTACCCCGCGGGCCTGCTCCGGCGAGATGTAGTGCGGCGTGCCCATCGCGCGGCCGGTCTGGGTCAGATAGGACTGTCCGGTGCTGGCGAGGTTCTTGGACAATCCGAGGTCCAGAATCTTCGCGACGAAGCCCGCGGGGAGCGCGTCCCCCTCGCCCTGCCCGCTCCCGCCAGGGGCGAGGGGTTTGCAGATGAAGATATTGGCGGGCTTAATGTCCCGATGGATGATCCCGTGGTCGTGGGCGTGCTTGAGTCCGCACGCCACCTGGATGACAACCGGGAAAGCCTTGTCGCAGGGCAGGTGCTCCTCCCGATCCAGGATCTTGTCGAGCGTCTCGCCCTCGCAGTACTCCATGGCGTAGTAATGCGTGCCCGCCTCCTCGGCGACATTGTAGGCGATGACGATGTTGACGTGGTTGAGCTTGCCCGTCGCCTGCGCCTCGCGGCGGAAGCGCAGCAGGGCCTCGGCGTTGTCGGAGTACTCTTTCGGCAGGATTTTGACCGCGACCTTGCGCCCGGCCATCGTGTCTTCAGCGAGGTAGACGGCGCCCATGCCGCCCTCGCCGATCTTCTTCATCAGCTTGTACGACCCAAGCTGCATCAGGACGCCTGCCTGCCGCGCTTGCAGCTTCTTCTCAATGTTCTCCCGGATGTTGGGCCGGATGAGGCCCTGCTGGACCAGCATGTCAGCCAGCGGAACGAGGATGCCTCTCTTCTCCTCTTCCGCCTGCTTGGCGCGGGCGGCCGCAAGCTCATCGTAGGTCACCACTCCCGCCTGCTGGGCTTCGCGGGCGAAAGCTTCATCTGACACATTTCCCGGCATTGCCAGTTCTCTCCAGGGAACTGAAGGCCCCCAGCGATTCTTGAGCGGAGACGCAGAGAGGTCAAGGTACTTTATTGTGGCCTCCACGTTCGGGGTGCATGGCAGCAAATGCAGGTCTCCTATGGAGCGCCGGCGTCCCGCCGGCTTTCCTCAGCGTGCCATTACATCGCCGGGCATAGGCCGGCGGGACGCCGGCGCTCCATTTGCTGCCATCACCCCCACGTTCGACCTTCTGGGCCGCGTCCCCACGCCCGCCTGCGAAAGGAGAAGGGAACAAGAGTCAAAATGCTGCAACTCTGCACTTGTCGAATCCGGCGAAAGAAGTCATTCTTGGTTCGTTCGTAAGGAGGACCAACCATCATGCGCGAAATCAACCTTCTGGCCGGCTGGCAGATCTTGCAGGACGTTCACGACAACGGGGAGGTCCTCGGCATTCAGAAGCCGGACTTCAAGACAACCATCGGCAACGCCGTCTCCGAGTGGGAACCGCTGCCCCGCCTGGCGCACTTGCAGACAGTGCTGGCAAAGCAGCCGTATTTTGGGCGTGAGTTGCGCCACTTCAACGCGCACGCCTGGTGGTATCGCCTGGACTTCGAGTGCCCGCCGGACAGCGGCGCGGCTGTGCGCCTGCGGTTCGAGGGCGTGGACTACTTCGCCAAGGTGTGGCTGAACGGCGAACTGCTCGGTACGCATGAGGGGTACTACGAGCCGTTCGAGTTCGGCATCGAGTCCGTCGTGCGCCGCGGGGCGGGAAACACACTCATCGTCAAAGTCTCTTCGCCTTGGGACACGGCTGTCCAGCCGGGCAGGGAGGCGCAGCACACGGGTGAGGTTATCCGGCGCCTCATCAAAGGCACGTACGAGCACAGCGACACGTTTGTGCAGCGCGATGTGAACCCTGTCGGCATCTGGCAACCCGTCAAGCTGGTCCTCTCGGACTGCTGCTACCCGGCAGGCCGCGTCTGCGTGACGGCCATGCTGAGCGCGGACCGTGCGCAGGCGGACCTGGCGGTGTGCTGGCCGGTAGGCTCAGCGCTGGAGGTCCCGGACGCCGAGGCGGCCATCAGGATCGAGGATGAGACCACGGGCCGGACAGCCGCGCAGGTGCAAAGGGCGGTCTCGCTGGCCAAGGGAGAGAACCGCCTGGAAATGGGCCTGGCGCTCAAGTCTCCCCGCCTCTGGAGCACCTGGGACCGGGGCGGCCCGGCGCTGTACCGGGCGCACCTGGAACTCAAGGCCGGCGGCAAACCGCTGCTCGCCGGCGACAGCGCTTTCGGCATCCGCACGGTCGCGTTGAAGCGCACGGCCGAAGAGACGAGCTTCTGGCTCAACGGCGAGAAACTCTTCATCCGGGGCACCACGTACTTCCCGGATGCGTACATCTCCCAAATGGACCGCACGCGCTATGAGCGCGATGTCCGCAACATGGTCGCCGCGGGAGCCAATGCGGTGCGGATTCACGTCCACGCGGAGAAACAAGAGTTCTACGAGGTTTGCGACCGTCTCGGCCTCCTCGTCGTGCAGGACAACGAATTGAACTGGCACTTCCCGCTCGACGACGAGGACTTCGCCCGGCGCGCGGAGAAGGTCTTCGCCGCGACGATCGCGGAGTTGAGGCCGCATCCATCCATCTGTGCCTGGATTTGTCTCAACGAGGCGCCGGCAAAGGCCGCGGCGACGCTGGGCCAAAGGCTGGCGCTGACCGCGGCGCGCCTCGACCCCACCCGCCCGACAATCCGGAACACACAGGACGCCGCGGACCTCGCCAGCGGCGATGCCCACGATTATCTGGGGTCGCTCGGCCGCGGCTCGTACACGGACATCCGCGGCAGAAAGTACAAGCTGCTCAGCGAATTTGGCGCGGATGCTCCGGCCTGCGAGGCCAACCTCCGCACCATCCCGGAGCTGGCGCGCAAGCTGGCCGGCATCCTGCCGCAGATACCGCGCCTGCACGACTACCAGTACCGGCTGCTGAAATACCAGATTGAACACCTGCGCATGCAGAAGTACGCCCCATGCTCAGGCTACTTCCAATTCATGTGGATAGACCTGTGTCCGCAGAGTTTCTACGGCGTCTACGACTACTGGGGCTGCCCGAAGGTCCAGGGGCAGGGCGGCGGACTGCGCGCCTTCATGGAAAGCAGCGCGCCGCTCGGCGTCTTCATGGAGCACTTCGATGGCCCGGTGGCGGTCTGGGCGGTGAACGATCTCGCCAGGGAGTTCAAAGGTTGCCGCGTGGAATGGACGGCGACGACGGAGGCCGGCGCGGAGGCTGCGCACGGCTCAAGAACGCTCGACCTGCCGGCGGACAGCCGCGTGCGCGTGGCGGACCTGAACTTCCCGGTCCAGCAGGCGGAGCTGTACCGTGTGCGCCTGCTGCTCGTCGCGGCGGACGGCAAAATCCTGGCCCGGAACCGTTACGACGATCCGTTCCATCACTTGTCCCGGCTGCCGGGGTATCCGGAGCGGATGGACCACGAGACGGGAATGAGGCTCTGGCAATGAGCAATGAGCAATGGCCAATGATCAGCGACATCACCCGCCGGACAGGCCGCGCGCGTTCTCTGCTTGACGCTTGGGGTCACGCGACTATCTTCTTGCCCCGCGTCAAAGACATAGCTGGCCGAAAGGCAGCAAGCATGAAACAGGCTGGGGAGTATCTCAGGTTCCTCTCGACACTCCATGCAGACGGGGGGGCGCGCCATGACCAATGGTGAAATGACTTCAGATGCTGCGGAGGTCGCAGACCGGAAGGCAGGATTGGTTGTGTTCGGAATCCTCCAGATCTGTTTTGGGGCGCTCTGTGCGCTCCTGGTGCCTCTCATGCTGCTCGCCATGCTCGGAGCGTTGGCTTCCAGGCAAGGCTCCGCTGCACCCATGAATGCCAGGATGATGGTCCCGAGTCTCTTGTTCTACGCCGTGCTCGCGGTCTGGTTCATCTGGATGGGGATCGGCTCTATCCAGGCGCGGCGGTGGGCCAGAGCACTGATACTCGTCAGCTCATGGTTGTGGCTCATCTGCGGGCTCCTGGGAATAGCATTCGCGCTGGTATTCCTGCCTGGAATGTACGAGCAGATGGGCAAGAGCGGGCAGGTGTCCCCGGGGCTCGCCGCCGTGATGAAGTATGTGGCGCTCGGGTTCATGGCGGTCTTCTATGTGCTCATCCCCGGCGCGTTGGTGCTCTTCTACGGGAGCAAGCACGTCAAGGCGACCTGTGAGAGGAGGGACCCTCAGGAACGCTGGACCGACAAATGCCCGCTGCCGGTTCTGGCGGTGAGCCTCATGTCAGGGGGCTGGGCGGCCAGCATGCTGATGATGGGCTGTTACGGGTGGGCCATCCCCTTCTTTGGGGCCATTCTGAGCGGGAGCGCCGGCGCGGGGGTTGTGCTGGCCTTCATGTTACTTCTTGGGTACGTGGCCTGGGGCATGTATCGCCTGAACCTCAAGGCCTGGTGGTGCGCGGTGTTGATGGTCATTGCCTGGGGGGTCTCATTAGCCCTCACCTTTTCCCGGGTGAATCTGATGGAGTTCTATGAGAAAATGAATTTCCCTCCCGAGCAGTTGGAGCTCGTGAAGTCGTTCGCTCAAACGCAGACACCCGGGATGGTTCTGTTCTTCGTGCTCTGGTGTGTTGTCGCTTTAGCGTATCTGCTCTACACGAGGAGGTACTTTGTCCAGCCGGAGCAGGCCTGACAGGCGGAACTTTCGCGCGGCCAGAGCGGGTCCCGCCGCCGTCCTCTTGTTTCTGCTTTCAGCCCGCTCGGTCCTGGCGGCCAACCCGGCGTCCGCTCCATCGCGGCCAGCAGTCAATTACCGGGAGCCGGAGCGCAGTTTTCAAACCGTGTATCCCGCCCACTGGACAGTCATGATCGAGCAGCAG